>DAIDAB010000038.1 GCA_027310845.1 bacterium
GGAATTTCTCGCCGACAGCGTATTTAACAAATGTAGAGCAGCGATCTGCTTTGTAAATCTAAACAGGCAAGACTAGCTCAACACTCCAATTCCAATGAACATGGCAAATTTCGGAATTCGAAACCTTGATTATCAAATGCTTCGGATTCGCGCAGAGTGTCTGACTTTGGAAAAGCGAATTTGCATCTCTACTCAAGGCCGAATCACGATCCCCAAAATTATCCGAGACAGGCTCAATATTCAAGATGGTCAACCGGTGATGGTCAGGACGGTGCCCGATCGACGAGAGCTCGTAATAGAGATTCTAGCCACGATGACGGACTACAAATGATGTATATCTTAATACACTATTGATTGTTAGCACCTTTCCGAAACTCAAACAGGGGTATAATGATCTTGTCAATAAGCAAGACGACTAGGAGTATGGGAGCATCAGAACGCACTCAAGCGCTGGGAATATCTGGAATAAGGCAGATCTTCGAAAAGGCACAGACGATCCCAGACGTAATCAGACTCGAATTTGGTGAGCCAGACTTTGACACCCCCGAGAATATTAAGCGAGCTGCTGAACGTGCAATATCTCAGGGATACACAAAATACACTTCGAGCTCAGGCATCCTAGAGCTTAGAAAGGCTATATCGGAAAAGTTGAAACGCGAAAATAAAATTTCCTACGATCCATCTAAGGAAGTTGTTGTGACCGCCGGAGCAACTGCGGCCCTGAATGTTTCCCTGCTTGCGACACTTGATGTGGGAGATGAAATTCTCGTCCCTGACCCAGGGTGGGCGACGTACGTCCATGCAGTGCATCTTGTTGGAGCGAAACCGATAATGTATTCTCTGCGGGAATCATCTAGCTACGGCTTTGTGAGGGAAGAGGTGCAGAAACTCGTCACTCCAAAGACAAAAGCTATTTTGATCAACACGCCTAGTAACCCGATAGGATCGATCTTCTCAAGCAAAAACATCGAATCGATTGCCGATTTTGCGAGAGAAAACAATTTCTTCGTAATCTCAGACGAGGTTTATGAAAAGTTTCTCTATTCAGATCAAGGCGATGAGCACATCAGCATCGCGAGCCTTCCTGATATGAAGGAGAGGACTGTGACCTTCAACTCGATGTCGAAGACATACGCAATGACCGGTTGGAGAATCGGATACGCGGCATCAAACCAGTCGATCGGTTCAGCAATGTCGAGGATCAACGCAGCTGCAAGCTCCTGTGTTTCTACGATTGCACAGTACGCAGCTCTTGAAGCGCTCACCGGCCCACAGGATTCCGTTAGGAAAATGATCTCGACCTTTAGGAAAAGGAGAGATCTCATGGTGCGAGGTCTCAACAGCATAGAGGGATTTAGATGTGCCTTGCCTATGGGAGCTTTCTACACTTTTGCCAACATCAAGAATACTGGTTATACCTCATTCGACCTTGCGATGAAATTTCTCGAAGAGTCGCACGTAGCGACAGTGCCCGGTTCTGCCTTCGGTTCCGAGGGGGAAGGGTACCTGAGAATTGCATACGCAAACTCCTCAGAGAACATTCAACATGCGTTAGAAAGAATATCGCAGACTATGAACTCACAAATTCCTTCTTCCGGCTTGGTCAGAGCTTGACATCTTTCTTCAGATCCTCTAGCTGTTCCTTGAGATGCCAGGGCATCTCAGTATAAACACCCTCAAACATCGTGTCCAGATCAGGCGGAGGAACTTTCTCCGATTCCATGATTGCTGAATTGACAGTCGATTCGAGTTCCATTCTGAGCTTTGCATCAGATTCTTCAGTCAAGATCTTTCTATTTCTTACAAGATAGAGCTTAAGCCTTTGAATCGGATCTCTCTTTCTCCATAGTTCCACTTCCTCAGCAGATCTGTACTTCTTCCAATCGTCTGCTGTTGAATGTGCGCTCAATCTGTATGTGTAGCATTCTACGAGCGTCGGCCCCTCTCCCTTTCTTGCCTTTTCAGCGGCATGTCGCACCGCAGTGTAGACGGCAAAGAGGTCATTTCCGTCGACTCTGATTCCCTCAAAACCATAGGCCTCTGCCTTGATCGCGATATTCTCCGAAGCGGTCTGCATTCTTACCGGAACTGAAATAGCGTACTGGTTGTTCTCACAGACAAATATCGTCGGCGCCTTATAGACGCCCGCGAAATTCATCGCGACGTGAAATTCTGCAGAGGAAGTTGCTCCATCCCCGAATGTCGAGAGAGTCACAAGATTGTCTTTCTTTATCTTGGCAGCCATCGCAAAACCTGTGGCAAGAGGGACGTGAGCAGCTATTGGCGCAGCAAAGCTCACAATTTTGTATTTTCGCCAGCCGAGAAGGTTCGGGAGGTCACGCCCCAGGAGCTCATCTTTTCCATTTGCAAACATCCTGTTCATGAGCGTTGTTACAGGCACACCCGCTTGCACCGCCATCCCTAGATCCCTGTACATCGGAAAGATCCAGTCATTTTTCGAAAGTCCCATAACTGAGCCAACCTGCGAAGCTTCCTGCCCCGAACACGAGACGTATGTCCCTATTCTGCCCTGTCGCTGGAGTGCGATCATCTTCTCGTCAATGACCCGTGTGAGGACGATCGAACGGTAGGCAACCAAGAGATCTTCGGAAGGTATCTTTGGATCTCCGACCGAAGTGATCTCTCCCTCAGGTGTGAGGATCTGGTACAGAAGGTGTCCAGATTTTGGAGTGCTTCGCTCGATTAATTTGTCTTGGGGCAAGGCAAACTCAAGATACTCTCTAGCTTCCAACTGCTCGCGTAAGTTGCACGTCCCTTATCATCATCGCGGGAGCAAGTGTTGGAATATGGACTTCCCACCATTCGATCCATTGCCTTTCACGCGAAATCAATTCAATGTTGTTCAGCTGTCGCGGTATCGAATCGCTGACCCTCAGACCTACAAGCGGCTCTGTGAGGTCGCCGTTCTCTATTCTGAATGCAGCATCTCTTGGAACTGTGGAGTACTCCCCGTTACTGTAGTTCTGGTATCTCGTGTACCAGTTATTTGTGATGAACACTCCATCTTTCGTCTCTCGTATCATGTCGTGGAGGCTTATGTCTCCGCTTCCAAATTCAATGGTTATAGGCTGCGGGGCAATTATCCCAGCGTTTCCAGTGCTTTTCTTGCCAAATTTCTTAGCCGTGGTCACGTTGTGGAGCATGCTCCTGAATGTGCCGTTCCCGACGATCTCAGTCAGGCCCGTTGGAGTCCCTTCGGCGTCGAACACTGCGCCGCCGAGCCCGTGAGGATACACTCCATGATCCTCTAGCTTGAATGTTTGAACCGCGATTCTCTGCTCGAGCTTGTCCACAAGGAATGAGGTTCCAGATTCGATCGCAAAAGCAGAAGCGTTAGATGCGACTGGCAGAATGTTTGCTACGACCGTCGGTGTAAAAACCACGCTGTATCTTCCCTCAGGAATCATCTTTGGATTGAGTGATCTCTTGGCATAATCGCCGGCAGTGTAACCCGCGTTTGCAGGCTCGAAATCAGAAAGGTACGATGTGCATGAAAGCCCGTGACCAGAGGCATTGTCCTCTGCAAAAGCCCTCACGTTGAGCAGCATTTTTGTTTGCTTGTCGCGCCCACTTGCTCCACCAGTCGTAAGGATGAATTGCTCAATGGTTCTGGTGTTGAGAGAACCCGAGACGCGCTTTGCCCCAGCGTTGAGGCCTGAATCAATTGTCTGTTTTACGAAATCGACAAGTGGTGCATCTGTGACTCTTGGGTCAAAGTTCGCTTCACCATGATAATGGAAGGGCCCTTCAGGGAGCGGTGCATAGTCTTCACTCGGTGGGAGTGCGTTGCACGAGGAGAGTAGGTTTTGTACGAATCGCTTGATGCCCTCTTCCGTAGGATTATAGGTTGCCCCAACTATCTTCTTCTTGTCTTTCGAAATGTACACTTCAAGCGCAATGTTGCGTACATTGTTGACAAGGGTGATAGTGTTATTCGAGAACCTGACTTGTGAATCATTTGATTTCCAGGCTGTGACCGAGACATCTGAGCATCCGAGGTTCTTGCCTTCGCTTAAGGCAAATGCGGCAATTTCCTCGATGCTTGAAGCGCGAGATTGTGCCATCATCGCGATCCCACCCTCACATTTCTCAATCGGATATGAGGCGCTCCAAAGAACACAGGCGCCCCCTGCATAGGATCGCCCTTGCCACAAGTCCCGCAAGTGTACTCCAAGTCTCTTGCCCTCGCATCAATGCTGCCCCAATACTTGGGCGTGGTTATCTCAAAAACCGGATCCTTGATTGTGTCTTTGAGCGTTCCGTTCTCTATCATGTATGCCTCGAGACCCACGTAACGCTGATTGAGGCGCTTGTCGTCGATATTCCATTCCATAAAGCTCTTGATATACACGCCTCTTTTCACTTCCTTGAGCATCTCTTCGAAAGTCCAGTCGCCTGGCTCGATGTACGTGTTTCCCATCCTGATAATTGGTTCGCGGTCGAACTGAACCGCTCTCGAGGAGCCATTGCTCTTGATTCCAAAGTAGTAGGCGGACGCCCTGTTTTGAAGGAACTCGGTGAACTTGCCCGCAGTAATCAGTTGCCTTTTCCTCGCCCTAACGCCCTCGTCATCGTAGAGATAAAATCCCATAGAGTGTGGAATTGTCGGATCGTCGGAAACATATGCCTCAGAGCTTCCTATCTCCATTCCGAGACTGTCTGCCTTGAGAAATGATTCACCCGCCTGTGCGCCCTCTCGCCCCAGTATTCTATCAGCCTCTCCTGGGTGGCCGCATGATTCGTGACTCGTCAAGCCGGCGACGTTCGGGCCGAGGATCACATCCAATGTCTCGCTGACTGGTGGCTTGCCCTTTGCCTTGATTCCGTTAGTGATCTCCGTTGCCGTCTTTGGGACAAAATTGGTTAGGTCAAGTTGCTCGATGATTTCCCACCCTCCAGAGCCGCCAAGGCTTGAGAAGCCCGGAGGAACCGAGGCTGTCGTTGGCTTACCCTCGTACAGCGCGGTCAGAATCGAGGCAAAATACACTCTTGGAACGCGACTTTCGAGTCTTGAGCCGTCTGTGTTTACATAGACCTTTTCCTCGACGTCATGTCCTGCGAAAACCATACGATTCGGAAATGAAACATCGGAAATCGGTTTGGCAATTGTCTTGTCAACATCCTTGAGAAGCGAAATCACAGATTCAACTGAGACATTCTCGACCTTTTTCTTCTCCTCTGTTCCCCACTTTTCCACATGAGTATCTTCAATTGAGAAGTGTATCTTGTCCTTGATGACAGAAGCGGCGACTTTGGCATTCCTGACAATAGTCTCGACGAGATCCGAGACGTTCTCATTACTTGTCTGATTTGTGGCTCCAAATGCGAGTGCGCCATCGTAGATCAACCTCACCCCAATGCCTTCTGCCTCAACCATTTCAGCGGGTTCAGGCACTCCGTTTCTAGCAAGGCATGACAGTCCGCTAGTTCTCTGATAGCGTGCCTCTGCATACTCGCATCCCCTCCTCTGCGCCTGGTCCATGGCAAATGAAACTAATTCTTGACTCAAATGAGAGACACAAATTCCAAAACATTGTGTAATGATATATGATGTTTGTGCAAAATTCGGTTCCTGTCACTCCGCCAATATCTCCGAGGACATTAGTCATGTAGGAGTCTCATCGAGCGGGTGATCTTTGTCTGCTCAGCGTCACGAGCTGACTGACATGGCAAATTCTGAAATCGAGAGTGACTCCAGTCTCCCGACCTCGCAGCAATACGAGGCGAGCAAACCAACTTCATATCCCATAAACCGCACCTCACAATTGGTAAGGGGAAATAGCGTTGAGATCGTCCAAAAAGTGGTAGAACCCATAGCTGAATGCAACAGGTTCACTAGCTTGCAACGAAGATGATCCTTAATGCTCTGCGTTTAGTAAGCGTCTTTCTGTTGATTCATTCACCGCTGCAATCTTTTCGCACATATTTTGAAACAAGCTAGGCAGACATGATGTGAATGTATCACTCGCTTTGAACTTTCCTTAATTTCTTTATGGATCCTATAGCTTAAGGGCATTTCCGCGCGCGCCGGTGAAACACGAAGATAGCTGTTTCGAATAATAACCTAAGGACTAAAGTAAGAATTCCAACGAAACCTGTTCTGTTTGGACATCCTGTATCTCTTCAATTGAAACTATTGAGGAATTGTAAGTTCAGTGGAATCCAATGGAATTCCTGCACCTAGCTTTCTAAAGCTATTGCATCTTTCTACTTATGACTATCTTCATTGGTGTCACAAGTTAACCTAGCTAGTGGGAAAGACCCGCTTTGAAAGACACAAGAATTCTTTGTTTTCTATGATTTCTGTTTGAATTTTTGTTCTCGTGATTTCTTTTCAAAAATTTCATAATGCGCCTGGGAGAACTGCACCTACTCTATCATCTGTTGCTCAAACGCGAACATGGATTCTCTAATAGCCCTACTCGCGAAGAGATGAATCAATGCATCTCCTCCCATCAGTCCGAACCAATATGATCCAATCATAGTGTGGTGCAATTTTCGAATGATCTCTTGATTGCGCCCAACCAGAACTATTTTCAACAAGCTCTCTCGGAAAGATCAGTACAGACTCGTAGATTTGGAGCGAATCGAGAACATTGTTTGTGAAAGTGTGCAAGATATCTGAGCTTGAAGACGGCGCCATGAACAAATTTGAACTGGGCAAGAGTAGCGTACTAATAGCGAGAGCGGGCGACAGATTCTTCGCAACAGAATCCTCATGCACCCATGAAGAGGCAGACCTCTCTTTGGGAATACTCTTGGAATTCAAACTCACGTGCCCACTACATCAGGCAAAGTTCGACATTCGCAATGGTGAAGTTTTCGACGGGCCCAATGGAACTGATCCTTCCTCAATAAGACGGCTCGGAGTTTTTTCGACCAAAGTAGAAGCCGGAGAAGTACTTGTCGACATTCCTCTCAGTTAGAGAACGAGTTTCCTTCTGTAGATTCGATGGGGAATCATTCAAAAGCAAGCAAAATCCATTCGGATTGTTACAAAGTGCAGCAACATGAGCCTGCTCCCTCGCAGAAGAGAGTCTCGATTGCTGATATCTTCTTCAAAGCAAAGGAGCTTGAGCAAAAAGGAGTCGACATCATCCATTTCGATGTCGGTGAACCTGACTATGAGCCTCCGGCGGAAGTAGTTGAGGCCGCATCAAATGCGCTTAAGAGTGGAAAGGCAAGGTATACAAGCTCGGCAGGCATCGCCGCAGTCCGCAGCGCAATTGCTGAACATGTCAACTCAAAATACGGAACGAACATTACTCCAAAACAGGTTCTATACACTGCAGGTGGAAGGCTAGCACTTTTCCTCGTGTTCTCCTCTCTGCCAAAGGATTCCAAAGTCGGAATCGTTTCTCCAGACTGGCCAGCATACAGGGAGCTTTCCGATTTCATGTCTTTTCCAACTACTTTCTTTAGGACAACTCTCGAGACTAGCTGGAACTTGGCTATCGATGAGGTGGAGAAAAGCGGATGTAATGTTCTAGTCATCAACTATCCGAACAACCCAACTGGAAAGATTTTGGATCCAAAGTCGTTTGAAACTCTCGTCGAAATGGCAAGAGAAAGAGGGATCAGAATCATCAGTGATGAAGTGTACTCTGACTTTGTTTTAAACGAAACCCGCTTCAAGAGTGTCCTTGAGACAAATTGCGATTATATTTTCTCGACATCCCTTTCAAAGAGCTATTCGATGACTGGTTACAGGGCAGCTTATTTGATTTCTGACGAAAAGACAATATCCAGACTTATCCAAATGAATAGCCTTGTACTGACCAGCGCTCCTGAGTTTGTACAATACGCTGCGATAGCAGCCTTCAAAACAGGCGTCTATGTTAGGGAAAAAGTCGAACTCATCAAAAGAAGACGAGACATCGCATGCAAGGCGCTGAAAGAAAAGTTGGGAGCAGAGTTTTATCCCTCCGATGGCTCGCTCTACCTTTTCCCAAAGCTCAATTCAATTAGAAGAGACATTGCTTTCAACTCCGAGCAGTTCGCACTCGATCTATTGGAAAAGGAACGTGTCTCTGTGACGCCAGGAACCGTCTTCGGTTCAGATTACCGAGGCTTCGTCAGGATGACCTTGCTTCAGAGCGAAGAGAGAATCAAGGAAGGGATTGAGAGAATGGCTCACTTGCTAGCCTAGTCTTCACGAAGCGTGTTTTGATTTGCAGCAACAGCTTGAACGCAGGCCCAATTCCTTGAATCGTGATCCTGACGATACCTTTGTAGTGAATTTTGACGGACTATGCGAGCCAAAGAATCCTGGTGGAATAGCTACCTATGGAGTCGTCGTAAGACTGAAAGGAAAGAAAGTTTTTGAAGACCACGGGCTTGCTGAAGCAGAACCTTGGAGCGATGAAGCATCAAATAATGTTGCAGAATATTCGGGACTGATAAGGGGACTTGAATGGCTCAAGAAAGATGGTCATCTTAACTCCCCCGTTATTGTTCGTGGAGACTCTAGGCTTGTGGTGAGTCAGCTCAACGGAATCTTCAAAATTAAAGCCCCAAGGCTAGTCGAACTTTACCACAAGGCGAAAGAGTTGCTCTCTGAATTCAGCAATGCCAGGATCGAGTGGGTTGACCGCTCCTTGAACGAGGAAGCCGATTTGCTAAGCAGGATAGCGTATTCCAAATATGCAAAAACTCATCGCGCGCAAAAATAGGGATTGACTTTTTATTCTGTAGATTATCTCAAAATCTGACAGAATATAACGCGATGTGGATAGATTTGGCAGGCGAAGAGACTCAACTTCTAATACGCAGAATAAAAGAAGGCACTGTGATAGACCACATCAAGGCCAGCGAAGCGCTCCGCGTCCTTGAGATTCTGGGCATAACTGGACGAGAAGGAGAGATTGTGAGTGTTGCTATGAATGTTCCGAGTTCTAAGATAGGGAAGAAAGACGTGATAAAGGTTGCAAATAGGTTCCTCAAGAGCCAAGAGACTGACAAGCTTGCACTTGTCGCGCCGCAGGCAACGGTCAACATCATCAAAAACTACAGAGTGTCGGAAAAACGCAAGGTCGAGCTCCCCGACGTGTTCAAAGGACTATTGAAATGTCCCAACCCTACTTGCATTTCGAATATGGAGTCTGAACCGATAACACCCACAATCGATGTAGTTGACAAGGACACACCTCTTTTAAGGTGCAGGTTCTGCCAGAGATTGATATCTCCTAGCGAAACCTTTCTTCGCGAATAAGATCTTTTGAGAGATTCGTGAACACTAGATGCCCTGGACGGCTGAAGCAAAGAAGGATGCAATCCTGCTCCTTGGGATTGTCGTTCCTCTGCTCATATTCGGTCTCGGGGTCCTCGGGTACTTTATCGCAAAGGCAGTTGGATTGGGAGACGGTTCGATCTGGGTTGCACTTGGAATGTCAGCAATTTGACTTGTGTTATCCATAGCAGTGACTTTCAAGATTGGCGAAAAGTACGAAAAGCCCAGGCCCTTCATCCAGTAATCTTGATTCACATTTTGTAAAAATGAATGAAACCCAATTGAGTGGGTTCCGTCGCTTTTCCTTGTTACAGTGTGGCGAGTATGAACACGATGACGAAGCCGTAAATTGCGATCCCTTCTCCAAGGACTACGAAGACGAGCGCTCGGCCGAACAGGTTGGGCTTTTCCGCGATTGCAGCGATGGCAGCGGAACCCGCGTATCCGACAGCTACACCGGCACCGAGCGCAGCCAGACCGAATGCAATCCCCGCGCCCAGCACACTTTCTGGCGCCGCGGCCAATGCAGTCGAAGACAAGATCCTTACCGCATCAGCAGAAGAGAACGCATGAACAGGCAAGGTAAAGACGGCAAACATGACGTATCCAATACCAAACACCGACAAGAGAACAAAAACTGACTTTTGCAAAGTCCATCTGGATACTTCTCGGACTGTGTGGCTTATAAAAATCTTAGGAGAACATGTTGATTGTTTTCCGCAACCCAGACCAATTTTCCTACCCAATTCGGTTCAAAATCAGTTGTCTTTGTTCGCGAAGAATATAGCAAGTTTCCAGATTGGAAAAGGGCACTTCTCTCCCTCATCCCGCATAACAATGGCAACGTACTACCCTGTTAAGGCACAGGTGATGTCCTTGCACGGAGATATCTGACACTCAATTTTCGTTCGTCCACGACTACAAACTGCGGAGTCGCAAAAGTTTTTGCTGAATATGTATGAAATCAGTCCACAATCCACCGAAATCATTAATAGCTGATTTTCGATAAATCGAACTTCAAAGCCCGGCCGATATAACGACTATTGGAGAGATACAGGAGCACTTTCAACTTTGGGCGTTGCCACTCTTTCGAGAATTACCCTCTTTGTTCCAAGAAGCGAGATGCCAACTGCCTCGAGCTATATTGCGGAGCTTGAGGATTTTCATACGCTTCCGGTGGAGTCTGAGACATATGACAAAGCTTTGTCAGCCCTTGCCTCGAATGCATACAGACTTGCTTCCGAGCTTACATTCATCATAGACAACATGAAAATGGGGTTGGAACCTCCGATATTCAAGAAGGCGTTCGGGGGAATCAAGTACGATCAGACTGTGATCGAAGCTGGAAACTGGCAGGAGTATATCACAAAATTAGAGCATCGTGCTAGCCCTGTCATCTCTACGCTTGGAGAGCTTATCAGGCAGCGAAGGGCGCTTGAAAAGAAGGTCGATGACCTCTCTACACTGCAAGCCTCTATAGCCGCGCTAAGAACATTTGATTTCGATCTAGCCGCGCTTGCAACTTTGAATCGTTTTCGCCTTGAATTTGTCGTTGTGGAAACTAAAGACATTGAAGAACTTCGTAAAAGCCTTCCTGACTCAACGGTGATTGAATCAGTAATTACGAATTCAGAAAGCGCCGTGCTGGTAATCGGAGGTGCCGACCAAGCAGAAAGGATTTCCAAGACACTAAGGAGCTTCGACGCGAGAACAATCGCGATCCCCAAAGACTTTCCACAAAGTCCTGAACTTGCTTACGCTGAAACCGCAAGACGCAAAGAAAACATTCTCTCAGAAATTCAGGACAATCACAAGAAGACAGAGGAGACCGTCAAATCTGTCAAAGATAGCATACTCGGTTTGCGCGAGGCCGCCGATGTCGCATATTCAGTGCTTGATGAACTGAAGAAATCTGGAAAACTCAAGCGTGTCTCAATGATTCAGGGATACATCCCTTCCAAGCTCATTTCGAGACTCGAGGAGAGGATCAATGGGCGCTGGCCTCTTTTCAAGTATGAGGTAGATCCTGCGACATCTTATGCTGAGGGAATTCATGAGATGGAGACAGGAGTCGAAGTTCCTGACCAACCACCTTCAAAATTTTCTTCAAAGAATACTCTCGTAAGGGCACATGAACCCATCACACTTACAAGTGGTCCCCCGGTCTATGGAGAATTTGACCCGACGCCGATTCTAACTTTTACGTTTCCTTTGTTTTTCGGAATAATGTTCGGGGACTTGGGCCACGGACTGCTCTTGATGCTTGTTGGCGGACTCATCTACTGGCGAGGCACAGTTGACCTAAAGAAATGGGGTCTTTTGATCCTTCTTTCTGGTATCTCGGCGTCATTCTGGGGAGCGTTTGTAGGGGAAGTCTTCGGTTTTGATCTTGGTTTCAATCTCGGAAGTGCGGTAGGCCTCGAACCGCTCAAACAAGCAATCAGCCTAACAAACCCAAATGGCCTTGCCTTCAACATTAGTACGGTGCTATTCTTCATCAAATTTACGGTTTACATCGGAATAGCTCAACTTTACGTTGGCATGGCAGTGGGAGTCTTGAACAAGATTAGGGCAAGAGACTATTGGCACATTGTGGCTAGTCTCCTCCCAACAATAGTGGGTTACACTTTCTTTCTTCTTCTCGCTTTTGCTTTCAAAGGTGCGCACTTTAGTCTCTCCGCAGTCACGAGCGGCACGAACCTCCAGGCAAACATTGGCTTGGGCGGTTTAATTGCTTCTATATTCTGGCTCTTTGCAGCTGGCCCAGTGCTTGCGAAAATAGGCAAAATTCACGGCACTATAATGTCGGAGGTTGGAGCGGGAACGATGGAGTTCCTTGAATGGGTGGTTTCAAAGTTCCTCGGGAACACTGTGAGCTACGTCAGACTCGCCATTTTGCTTGTTGTCCACGCCGCTCTTCTCGCGGCGACAAACCTCCTTTGGTATTCATATCATTCAATTGCAGTAGTTCCAGCTCTAGTCGTACTCAACCTTTTGATTTTTGCGTTCGAGGGACTCATCGTTTATGTTCAAGGGCTAAGGCTTCACCTCTACGAGTTTTTTTCAAAGTTCTATGTGGGTACGGGCACAGAATTTCATAGCATAAAGCCAGAAACTAGGCATGTCCAGATCAGGTGGCTCAGCCCAAAGAAAGAAGAGTCAGCTTAACTTATTCAGCCTTTTATCACTGCGATAGGAGTTAGTCTTACGACCTTCGTCGCAATCCCCACTTTATCCGAGACATCTGCCACTGAATCGACGTCTTTGTAAGCACCAGGAGCTTCTTCAACCACTCCTTTTTTGCTCGCCGACTCAAGAACAATACCTCTGGTTTCGAGATCCTTTCGAACCTGCTCATAGGGATAGTTTCTTATAGCCGCTCCGCGTGACATCATCCTCCCCGCGCCGTGTGCAGTCGAGCCGAAGCTTGCAGTCATTGATTTTTCCTTTCCGAGAAGAACCCAAGATGCCGTCCCCATCGAGCCCGGAATCAGGACGGGCTGACCGATGTTCCTATAAGCTTGGGTAACAGCTTCGTTTCCTTTGGGGAAGGCACGCGTTGCTCCCTTTCTGTGGACGAACACTTTCTCCTTTTTCTTCGGGTTGTCAAAATCCACTTCGTGCTCTTCCACCTTGCAAATGTTGTGAGCCACGTCGTAAACTAGATCCATTCCTAGATCAGAGGAGCTCATTCCAAAGACACGCTCGAACGCTCTTCGCACATTGTGCGCGATGATCTGCCTATTGGTCCACGCAAAGTTGAGGGCAGAGCCCATTGCAAGGCGGTAGTTCTCTGCTTCTCTAGAACCAGCTGGCGCGCAAGCTAGCTCCCTATCAGGCAGATCTATCTTGAAGGCGGGCGCAGCCACCTCGACTATTCTAAGGTAATCACTGCACACCTGGTGTCCGAGACCACGGCTCCCCGTGTGCATCAAGACGCAGACCTGATCTTTTTCTCCGACGCCGAGGATCTTTGCAGCTTCTTCGTCAAAGATCTGATCTACTCTTTCCACTTCAAGGAAATGGTTTCCTGACCCGAGTGTGCCGAGCGACTTTGCGCCCCTTTTCTTTGCCTCGCCGGAGACTTTGGACGGATCAGAGTGTTTCATCGTGCCATTTTCCTCGCAAAATTCGAGATCTCTTTCTGTTCCGTACCCGTTTTCGACAGCCCATTTTACGCCGTCAGATAGTACTCGGTCAAGCTGCATGCTTGTCAAGTTGAGCGCGCCGAGGTTCCCAAGACCCGAGGGGACCGCCCTGAACATCTCTCTCGCGAGTTCCCTGACCTTTG
Source organism: bacterium (assembly GCA_027310845.1). Classification (GTDB taxonomy): domain Archaea; phylum Thermoproteota; class Nitrososphaeria; order Nitrososphaerales; family CADDZS01; genus JASHOD01. The sequence continues at coordinate 13,542 of DAIDAB010000038.1, forward strand.
GGCGCACATCTTTTTCCTTTAGGTTTGTTCGAAGGAGTCTCACCCCGCAG
>DAIDAB010000039.1 GCA_027310845.1 bacterium
ACAGCGCACCGGCTGGGAGGTTGAATGTCGACACGGAAGGATAGTTAGGAGAGTGGTCGCCTCCCAAAATCATCGCGAGGGTGCTACCAACCCTGCCAGAACCCACGAGTCCAATCAATGTGCAAGTCACACTCTCGAATTTATTAGACAATTCACTAAACCAAAAGAGACCTTAAAAATCTTGCACTGGCGTGCTGCAATTGGTGTTTTGCAAAGTTAGTCTTACCTTCAGATATGATTGCATACAATTCGTGATTCGACCAATTGCGCCTAACACAAGTCTTAAACACGAGAGCTAACAAATATTGCTCCGTTCATTCCCGTGGCCAGTTCACAGAGGACAGATCCTGAGAGCACTCAATCAGTAAGAAAGGTGGCCATACGATTCGATCATGATGTAGTGGCAATTCTTGAAACAAATGTTGACGACACCACAGGAGAAACACTCGCGAGGACAATTGAACGTCTGTTCAGCGAAGGGGCATACGATGCGACTGTTCATCCCTACCTTGGAAAGAAGGGGAGGCAAGGCTATACAATCAGAGTGGTTTCCTCCAGAGATGCCACCGAGAAGCTCGCCCAGATCCTAGTCGAGGAAACTGGTACGCTCGGAGTAAAGACCACTGAATATACGCGCCTGATTGTCCCAAGAAGAGTAATTTCAATCCCAGTGTCAATTGAAAACTTTCATGGGAATATTTCGGTAAAAGTTGCGGAAATCAGAGGAAGGATCATTCGAATCAAACCCGAGATAGAAGAAGCCAAGCAAATATCTGACAGCCAAAAGATTCCCCTGAGAGATGTACTGGAACAAATTGTGGGGGCGGCAAAACAATATTTAGCCTCTCAATCCGGCGAAGGCAGCCTCTCTCAACCAACAAAAGTCTAATCTATTTTCTCAGGGTTGAAACAACATGTGTTTGGAAGAGAAACAAGTTTCAAAAGCAAAAATTGATTCGCTCATTGAATGGTTCTCCCGATTCAATTCCTGCCTTGTAGCATTCTCCGCAGGCGTTGATTCATCTGTCCTTGCCTACTCATCGAGAAAAGCTCTGGGGAATCGCGCAATCGCTGTAACATCTCTCTCCGCTTCATTTGCAGAAAGTGAAATTTCTTTTGCGAAAAAGGTTGCGCATGAAATTGGAATAGAACTGATGAGTGTCTCCCAAGACGATCTTGCTGATGACAATTACATCGAAAATCAGGTTTCTAGATGCTACTACTGTCGTAGGAACCTGGTGAGTTCTATATCCCAGATCGCAAAGGCACGCAAGATTGAAGTCTGTGTGGATGGCACACATGTTGATGACATGCGCTCGCCGCGACCCGGAATAAAGGCATTAAGGGAAGCAGGATTTAGAGCGCCTTTCGTTGAGCTCAACTTCTCAAAGGAAGATGTCCGAGATATCGCAAGGCTCGCGGGACTGTCCAACGCCGAACGGCCGAGCGAGGCCTGTTTGTCGAGTCGAATCGCGTATGGACAGCGGATTGATTTCACCACTCTGCGAATGATCGAGAAGGCAGAGAGAGTCGTTAGAGAATTGACAAACGCAAAGTTAGTTCGAGTAAGGACGATTGGCAAGAGAGCAGTTGTCGAGCTTGATCGTCCTTCCATAGCGGGCGCTTTAGAGAAGAGCCTAGAGATTGTTGCAGCCCTAAAATTTATTGGATACTTGGAAGTCGAGATTGACCCTAACGGCTACACTCAGGGCCGTATGCTCTCCCTCCTCGCGCAAGGAATTCAATAAGTCAAAGCGTTCTTTCTCCAAGGTAGGCCGATTTTTGATGAATGATAATGTGATATTCTCCTATGTAAGGGAACTTCGCAGTAAAGTCAAGGAGCATGAGAAATGGAGAACTACCTGCACTTTGAATCTGATCTCCTCTGAGAACTTTGCAAGCCCCGAATCCCGATCGTACCTATCCTCAGATCTTTCCAACCGCTACACTGCAAGAGATCACTTTTACCGGGGAACGAGGTTTGCAGACGAAATCGAGGAACTAGCAGTCAAGTTAGCAAAGAAATTGTATCGCGCAAAGTTTGCAGATGTCAGGGCAATATCTGGACACACTTGTTCACTGATAGTCTTCATGTCGCTCCTTCGTCCTGGGAATAAGATTGTCACATGCCCCCCTAAACACGGAGGATACCCAGGATCTTCAGAGTTTGGTCTAGGGCCTTTGCTCTCGCTGCAAAATCTGTACTTCCCCTATGACGCCGAAAGAATGAACATAATTCCTTCAGAAACGAGGAATCTCCTTCAGTCTGAGCAGCCCGAGATGACAGTCTTCGGATCAAGTTTCATTCCCTTTCCTTACAACATCAAGGGTTCACTCCCTCCTGATTACAAGGGATTCAGAATCTATGATGGATCTCATGTAATGGGTTTGATTGCCGGCGGAAGCTTCCAAGACCCCCTCAGGGAAGGCTGCAATGTGCTAATGGGATCGACTCACAAATCGTTATTTGGGCCCCAAGGTGGTCTGATTTTGTCAAACGACAAAGATGTTTTCTCAGCAATCGACTCCAAAGTGCATCCCGGAATCGTCGACAATATTCATTGGAACAGGGTCGCAGGCCTTTCATTTGCAATGATCGAACTCTTGAAATTTGGAAAGAAGTATTCCTCTCAGATAATTAGGAACTCGCAAGCACTTGCGCATGCGCTCCATGATCAAAGCATCCCAGTCAAGTGCAAAACATCAGGATTCACAAAGTCCCATCAGGTGATTCTCGGTTACGATGAAAATGAATCTCTAAAAATCGCAGATATGCTCCAAGAGTGTGACATTATCGCCGATATTGGAATCAGGCTTGGAACCTCTGAGGTAACGCGCCGAGGGATGAAAGAACGCGAGATGGAAAGGATTGCGCATATCATAGCAGATGCAATAGAATCGCGTGTTTCGAAGAGAGAAACTATGAAACGAGTTCACAGTCTCGTCAAAGAATTCAGCGAGCTTGAATACACTTTGAGCAGAGAATAAGGTTACTCTACCTGAGAGCGTTGCCACATTTCACACAAAATCTCGCTGCCTGATTACTCACATAGTTGCACCTAGAACAGGCCTTACCGGTCGCACTTCCTTGGAAGGGAGGAGGGAGAGTGATGGTTGCAGGCTCCCGAATGTTCACAGTCTTGTGGCTTTGAGTCTAAATAATCTTGGAAACTGAAACTCTCAAGAGGACGATATCACCTACAACCAGTATCTCATTCGAATCGACAAAGATTTCACTAGAGCCGCTTCCCGCCAACGTTTCTTTTTTTCTCTACGTGCAATGCAATCTTGCTATCAATTGAAACTGTGAGATCCTTGAAGGTGCCTATGATCAGGGTATCTTGGCCGACCACTGCTTTACCCAATATCTCTTCGCGTTTCAGAAAACCTGTTCTGGTGAGATTGGTAACGCCACTCGTGGGAATCTGCAGTGGTGTTCTAATCGCCAAAGTGCGTTGCTCTCATTCTGTTTTGTAAGGCGTTCCTAAAGGTGTTTGTCAATTCTTTGACCCATTGTCTAGCCGCCATCAGTTTCTGGCAAACTTAATGAATCTTCAATTGTACACGCGAACACAATGGAAAAGGAGTTGGCTAGCCGGGAAGACCAAGTTGCAAGAATTGCCCAGTCCCTTTCAGGACTCGGTTCAGCTGGGCAGGTTTCTGTCATGCCAGATTATTTCGTTGACCGTTTTGTGCGAATCAATACTATTGATGAGTTTGTGGCCGCAATAAGGAAAAAGAGCTTAGAGGGGGGTGGTGGGAGCATACGTGGAGTAAAACAAATTGAAGTAAAAGGCGGGAACGCGGTCAATCTCGCCTATTCTTTAGGAAAATTTGGCACTAGGGTGCATTTGGTTGCGATTGCGGATTCCCTGCCTGCGAACATGCTTCTTGCGACTTTTGCACATCTGAAGAACGTTAAGACTGATGTCGTCAAAGGCAAAGCTGGCTTCACAATAGCCCTGGAATTCGTCGAGGGCAAGAGACATGTTAACGTGATGGCAAGCGATGTAGGAGATCTGGCGGAGTTTGATGGCTCGATGATAGAATCTTCTTCATGGAAAAGCATGGAGTCCGCAAGAATCGTGTGTGTAGTCAATTGGGCAGCAAACAAACATGCCAACACTCTATGCGAAAGAGTTTTTTCTTTTGCAAAGGAGAATGGCGCAGAAACATTTCTTGATCCGGCAGACATCTCAGGAATGGAAGAGAACATTCGCAAGCTCAAAAAAGAGGTATTCGACAAAGGACTTCTTGACAAGATGAGCATTAACGAAAACGAAGCGCGAGTTCTCGGCAACGCTCTCTGCGGAATCGTCCTCCCTCATGAATACTCTGAAGCAGATTTGAGAAAAGTCGCAAGAGCGATCTCAGACTCAAGTAATTCCATGGTAGATCTTCATACTGGAGCTAGAAGCATAACTTGTCTTGGGAATGATTGCACTGTTGTGCCAAGTCATAACGTCACTCAGAAAACAGTGACTGGCGCAGGTGATGTATGGGATGCCGCAGATGTTGTGGGCCACCTGCTAGGTTGGGACCCGGTACTGAGGCTAATGTTCGCAAATGCCGCAGCTGGTCTTTTTGTCTCACGAGAGAACCCTGAACCGCCTTGCTTGGAAGAGGTACTCGAGTTCCTAGAAATAAATGATTCAAACTACTGAGGCTCTATAGTGGATGGTGGCTTACTCGAGACAGCATATGTCACCCAAGTAACCCCGGGGACTTCATTTGTGATTCTGTTGCTGACTTTCTCAAGGAGTTCGTATGGGAGCCGGCTCCAATCCGCAGTCATGGCATCTTTTGATTCAACTACCCTGATTGTAACCATATGTCCTACATCTCTCGAATCACCCTTGACGCCGGTGGCGAGATCGTCTCCAACTGCAGCATAAGCCTGCCAGACTCTTTCATACATCCCGGCTTCTTTCAGTTCATCCTCAACAATCCCGCTTGCTTTTCTTGAAATTTCGAGCTTCTCCCTTGTCACTTCACCTATCACGCGAACAGACAGACCTGGACCTGGAAATGGATGGGTATTCACGAGCTCATCTGGCAGGCCGAGTGTATGTGCCACTTGCCTGACTTCATCTTTGTAGAGATCCTTCAATGGTTCTAGAAGCTTGAAACCGAGCTTCTTCGGCAATCCCCCAACATTGTGGTGTGATTTGATTTTTGATTCGTGTTTAGATGCTGCGCCTTTAGCACTCTCAATAATATCGGTGTAAAGAGTACCTTGCGCCAGCCACTGGATCTTTCCAAGTTTGCGACTCGTTCTCTCAAAAGTCCTTATGAATTCTGCTCCAACAATCTTCCTTTTCCTCTCTGGGTCTTTGACACCTTTCAGTTTCGAAAGGAATTTTTTCGAGTCGTCAGCGACTACCAGATTGCGCCCAAGTCTCCTCTTGAAAATTGATTCTACTCTTTCTCGCTCCCCCTCTCTCAAGAGCCCGTGATCCACAAAGACGCAGAAGAGTCTCTTGCCCACGGCTCGCCCGAGGATAGCTGCTACTGTTGAGGAGTCGACACCCCCACTGAGCGCACAGAGTACTCGCTCATTGGCTCCAACCTTTCCTTGGATTTCTTTTATCGCATCTTCAATCATAGTCTCGGTTGTCCAATTCCTCGTGCACCCACAGACATCAAAAACAAAATTCGAAAGCATTTTCATTCCGTCAGATGTGTGAGTGACCTCTGGGTGAAATTGCACCGCGAACATCTTTCCGGAGGCGATGGCAGCATAGGGAGAATTCTCACTTTTTGCAATCACCTTGAAATGCTCTGGTAGTACTTCTGGTGCGTCGCCATGACTCATCCAACAGGTAGTTGGGTTTGGGATCCCGTTGAAGAGTGCAACCTCTTCGACTACATTGACTAGAGCCTTTCCATATTCCCTTCGGTTAGATCTGACAACCTTGCCACCCCTTTGATGCACCAACACTTGCAAGCCATAACAAATGCCAAGTATGGGAAGGCCAAGATCATAGATCTCTTCCCTCGCTAGAGGTGCTCTTTCATCATATACGCTGCTGGGACCGCCCGAAAAGATCAGACCTTTGGCGTTCTTCCGCAAGACCTCCTTCGCTGCAATATCGAAAGGAACTAGCTCTGAATACACACCAAGTTCACGCACCCGTCTTGAGATGAGATGCGCGTACTGCGCACCAAAATCAAGCACGAGCACTTTCTCGAAAGAGCTAGCATCACGCAATTTACTAAATCTTCTCTTCTCCTGGAAGTATTATGCTGTGTGGTCTTAATTCATCAATTCCAGCAGCGGTGATTGCTCCAAATTTGGCCTTGACCCAGAGATCTCTAATTGAAATCGCACCAGCATACCCAAAGGATGCTCTAAGGCCACCCGAGAATTCCTCCACCACCGTCTGAACATCTCCGCGATAGGGAACAACCCCTTCAACGCCTTCTGCTATTCCCTTTGCGGGTTGGTTGTACCTGTCCATTGCGAACCTCCTCTGCCTCGAGCCTGAGCTGCCCATTCCTCTGTATGGCTTGTAGTATTTGCCTCCTATCTTGATCAATCCTCCCGGGGACTCTGTGCACCCGGCGAAGACGTTCCCCATCATCACTGCTGATGCACCAGCGGCCAGCGCGAGTGCTCCGTCACCTGCTGCCCTTATGCCACCGTCTGCAATAATGGGAAGGGACATTTTTGCCTCTTGAAGTGCAACCGCTATCTGAGAGACCGCAAACAGGGTTGGTGCTCCCGCCTTTGTCACTTCCGACGTAACACAGATCGAGCCTGAGCCTACTCCTGCCCTGATTCCATCAACCCTTCCGTCGAGTGCGTCAATCGTGTCCTTTGTGGCCTCGATTGTTCCGATGTTTCCAGCAATGAAATCGGTTGCAATCTCTTTCACGAGTTTCTTCGAGGACGAAAGTACATTCACATTGTGGAAGTGTGCAACATCCGAAACGAGAACGTCTACGTACTTCTCAAGTGCCTTTGCACGATCAACGTCATGGGGAGAAATGGCAGCTCCAACAAGGAGTCTTCCTTGAGTGTCACGGGCAGCAAAAGGAAACCGCTCTCTTGAATAAACGTCCTTTATCGTGATCAGACCGAGAAGCTTCTTGTTCTGGTCAATTACCGGAAGCTTCTCTATCTTCTGCTTGTGCATCAGTCTCTTTGCTTCTTCGATAGTAACTTCTGGTCCTGCACACACCACCTCTTTTGTCATTACGTCTATGATTGACTCATTCGGATTAGCAAAGTTGACATCCCGCCGTGTAAGGATTCCAGTCAGTCTCTCATCGGTCCCGACAACTGGCAGGCCTGATATGCTCTTTTTCTGCATCAGTTCCATTGCATCAGACACTCGGTCTGAGGGAGTAATTGTCACCACATCTCTGATTATGAAAGATTCGGCCCTCTTCACGCGCTTTGCATTTTCAACCTGCTCTTCAATAGGCATATTCCTGTGGATGACTCCAATCCCTCCTTGCCTTGCAAGGGCAATCGCCATTTCTGCCTCTGTTACAGTGTCCATCGGAGAGGAAACTAGTGGAAGATTCAGTCTAACAGATTTCGTGAGATTTGTTGAAATATCCACCTTGGAGGGCTCGATATCGCTTCTTCCAGGAAGAAGCACGAAATCCCGAAATGTATAGACCCCGCTGGCGTTGACAAGTTTCGAGTAAAAATCTATTGGCAAGGCTTCTACGGATTTCTCCCTTGCCGAACAAGTCTCGAATTGGCTGGGCTATAAGGGTTTAGTACAGAAGATAGAGTCTGTCAAATTATTGGCCGCATGGTTTATGGACAAGATGTCATTCGATAATTTGCCGTGTTCTATAGGCATTCCATCATGCAAATCACCATAGACGCAAAAGAAGGCGCTCCTAAAGCCGTTAGCGGCACGTACTGTCGCATTGGTGTCGGGCACTATTGAAAACCAATCGATTTGCATATCTTCTATATTGTAGAAAAGTTTTCCCGCCGGAAGTAATTGCAATTTAAACCAATGCTTAAACACAGATGCTGCGAAGAATGTTTGATTCGCTCTAAAAAAGCTTCGAATGATAAAAAATAGTACAAGAAACTGTAGTTTCTGCCATCTCGGTGGAGCGTGAAGGTCTAGATTCAGCATTTACTATTATTTTTCGAGCATTCGGGTGAAAGCCCAGGTAGATGTGCTCAAGATCTCGTTTAGTCTAGATTTGTCCCGGTAGTTTGTCACTGTGATCTCTGTAATGAAGCCATCAATTTCCCTCACGTTGTACTGAAGCACTTCTGTTGCTGAGAGGTTGCCGGATTTGGATGCATCGATATCTTTCGATTGGTAGCCCTTCAAGATTCTGTTTACAAAAAATGATTGGAACGGAGAAATGTTTCCTGAGAGTTTGATTTGTGGAGCCGGTGTTATCACGATCTTTTCAGTCCCAATTGTGGCCTTTGCCAGAAGTTCCCCATCTTTTGTCCTTCTCAGTTCTCTTGTTTCAAGCGAAATGGAAGTCTTTGGATTCATCTGCGCAATTTCTTCGGGAATCTGACGCTTCGCCTGAGAGTTTGAAGCAATCGTACCAGCTACATTAGCAGAAGTTCGAGCTTCTCGTATAGCCGGCGTACCGCGCAACTCCTTCGCGCTCACGAAGCTCTTGCGCCTTAGTGTGCTATCCACTAGCATTAGCATGTCTCTGAGCCTCGACACCTCTTGTTCGAGTTCTGAAATCTTCTCCTCGATCCATTCTCTCATTTCGGCGGCTCGCTTTACCTCGTCATCTTGTGAGAGGGTGTCATCTTCCTTCATGGGAATCGAGCTCATGGTTCGCTCTCCCTCAAATTGCGGATTAAACGCTTTTGGCGCGATAGAATCTTGTCCGCGACCTTGACAGCATATGCTGTTTCTTGGACATCATGCGTCCTGATTATGTGGGAACCGTTGTAGACTGCGATTGCAGTCGCTGCCAGAGAACCACTAATTCTTTTTTCTGGCGGCAGATTACCTCCTATAGTTCCGATGAACTTCTTTCTGGAAACACCCACACACAGAGGTAAACCCAAAGGTCTGAAAGCCCTGAGACCCGCAAGCACTGTACAATTCCAATCCACGTTGGAAATCTTGCTGTCCGAAAAGAAACCTATTCCTGGATCTATGCTCAACTTATTCCGCTGCACTCCACATTTTGCTGCAAAATTCACCGATTTTTGGAGAGCATATCTCACTCTTTCTATCGGGGTTCCTATCCGTTGCCTCGTTTCGTGGGCGCTAACAATGAGGGAGCATTCAGCATTTGCAACCATCCGAGCCAGCAGGATACCATCCCTTTGGGTAAGTCCATAGACATCGTTCAGTACGCGTGCACCTTCAGAGATGCCGGCCTTGGCGGGTTCTGCTCTGGTAGTGTCCACAGATATCGGAATATCAAGCTTCTTTTGCATCGCTCCAACTGCTTCCTTGATGAGCCTAGCTTCGACATGCTGCGGAATATCGTACTTCCTGTAAGGGGCTGTTGAGCGCGCCCCAACATAAATGAGGTCCGCACCGTCTCGTTGCATTTCGAGTGCAGTCTGAGTTATCTGTTCCAATCCCAGTCTCACAGAGCCCGTGTAGAATGAATTCTTGGTGAGATTAATTACACCCATTACCCTGATTGGATATGCATCTCCTACGTTGATGCCCGCGAGAGATCCGGATATTTTCGAGCTATTAGACAACCCGTCTCGCCGTACGTGATCCATGCCAATTGATATATGGATGTCTTATCACAAGACGCAAAAACTTGGATTTTCCACTTGGGCTAGAATGGTATGATGCATTCTACGATGAGCTTCAAACCAGATTGGGCTATTCACACAAGCGGGATCTGGAGTCAAGGGATGAACTTTCCCGTCTCCTCAAGATAAAGAATCCAATTCAGCTCTTCGATGAAAAGCTTCGCTATCGATTTGAGAAGAAGGTTGTGTTTCTGTGCGGTGCAGGACCCTCCCTCACAGAAGACATCAAAAACTTGTACCCTTTGATGCGGAAAGCACAGTATCCTGTGATTGCGGCAGATGGAGCTGCCGACGCTCTGACGCAAGCCAAGATTTTTCCGCCTGTGATTGTGTCTGATCTCGATAGCGCCTCCGAGGAAATGCTCATCACTCAAAGCGAAGAGAGAGCTCTATTCGTACATGCGCACGGAGACAATATCCTGTTGCTAAAGAAGCTCGTCCCCAAACTTGGTAGAAGACTCTCCGGAACGACTCAGGTTGAATCTACAACAAACGTGGTGAACGTAGGCGGGCTCACAGACGGTGATCGATCATGTTTTCTCGTTTCTGTATTTTCTCCGCAAGCAATTGTCCTAGCAGGGATGGACTTTGGTAAAGTAGAAGGCGAGTATTCGAAGGCACGACACAATTCAGGCAATGTCTTTCCGAAAAATCAAAGACATCTCAAGCTTAATATCGGTCGGAGGTCACTCGAATTCTTGATTAAAAGGAAACCAAAAATCAGATTTCTAAACGTCACTGCATTTGGAGGGGAAATCACAGGGGCGAAAAAGATAAGCCATGAAGAGCTAATTAGAGAGCTTTCTTGACGCGTCTAGCAATCTCCACTGCCATTTCTGAAGTTTTCGCAGCACCTCCAAGATCATAGGTAGTTACTTTTCCCTCCTCTATGACTTCGGTGGTGGCTCTGAAGACTGCTTGGGATCTTTCCTTCTCTCCGATATAATCCAGCATCCACGCTCCTGAAAGGATTGTCGCTGTTGGGTCGACCTTGTCCTGCCTTTTGTACTTGGGGCTACTGCCATGCGCAGGTTCAAACATCGCATACTTGTCGCCGAAGTTAGCCGAATAGACTGCTCCAATGCTACCAATGAGTGCTGAAGCTTCTTCTGAGAGGATGTCCATGAACAAGTTGGTGCTCAGAATAACGTGCTGATTGAATAATTGTGGATTCTTGATCAACTGCTGAGCAAAGTTGTCAACAAAAGCTTCCTTTAGTTCCACCTTCGGATGTTTCTTTGCCACACTATGAACTGCTTCCATGAATAGTCCGTCTGTCTCCTTCAAGATGTTCCCTTTGTTTATTGCGAGGACTGCTGTCCAATTCCTGCGCTCCGCTTCTTGAAATGAAAATTCGGAGACTTTTTCACTTGCCGAACGCGTAATCTTCCTGATACCTATGGCCACATCATTGGAGAGCCTGTGTTCCAGTCCACCATACATTCCTTCTGTTGCTTCCCTGACACACACAAAATCCACTTCACCCAGAGGAGAAACATGCCCTTTGAAGGTGTGGACTGGCCTGACATTTGCATACAAGTTGTATCTCTGCCTTATGCTGACCGCAACACTTCGAGGGGAGCCCGGTGTCCAGGGAGTTGTTGTAGGCCCCTTGAAACAGGCATCCGCTTGGTCAAGCATGTGCCAAGTCTCTTCGGGAACTAGAGTTGGTCCGCCATGCTTTTCCCACCATTCTAGCCCTGCGTCACATTGAACAAACTCGCTATCTGTTCCAGTAGCTCTAAGGACAGTTAACATTGCTTCGACAAGTTCAGGACCTGTTCCATCGCCTCGGATAAGTGCAATTTTCTTTGCCATGCAATTCCAAGTCCAGTTAGTTCGGGTAACGCCCTCTCCGTATGTGTACAAAATGACAAAGATAGGGTAGATTAGGCTTTTCGTGAGGTAGTGATCCAATCTATCAAAATAGATTTTGAGATCTCATGAAAATCAGTGGATATTGACATAAGCAATATCCTCAAGTATTGTATACGAGATGCTATGTGCTTCATTTGCTGATCATTGAATATTTTCTTCTTTCTTTGTTGATAGTTATCTCCTTGAGGACGATCGCACTTGCAAGGACGTGAAATAGCGAGCAATGTGCCACAACCCGGTATTGACTGTCCGGTTCTTTTTCATAGCTCTGTTATGTGCGGCGATGCCAAATTGCCTTAATAGATCAATATTTGAAACCAAATTTGAGTTGCAAAACAATAATTCCAACCAAACTTATTCTATACGGACATCATGTATTGCTTCAATTGATTCAATTGGAGAATTCTAGTTTTCTCTTGTTTTCATACATGAATTGTATTAGCTCTCCAAAGCCATTGCTTCACTCCAAAGCCATTGTTGGCACTTCTTATTCGATTCCCCCTTGAATTAAGCCTTTACCTTTGGCTTTTTTTGAAAAACACAAAGAACGATTGTTCTGTAAGAGCTGTGTTGGAATCTCCTTTCCTCTCTTGATTGACAGCATATCGAAGAACATTCATCCATTCATGAGCGTAATTGAAGAATTTCTTCTTGCAACAACCCCCGCGACATCTTGCAGAGCGCGCCCGAATCTGTAGTTGGTAAACCCAGAGAAACAGCATAATTTTCGAAGAGTCTCTTAGCTCAGGACTACAAAATTCTTTGACAGTTCCTGTGTGTTGATTACGAAGATCTCAAGTTTATCGACTCTAGCAAGTCTTGGGCCCGTCTTGCATCAATCTGTCACTCTCTGAAGATCTTCCTGTCTCCCTTGAACAACCACTTCAACCGTTCCATCGGCAACATTTCTTGTCCACACCGTGACGCTCAAAGAATCCGCGATGACTTTCAAGTTGGATCTGAAGAATACGCCTTGTACCTTCCCAAAAATGACAATCCTTAGGTTCTTTTGAGCTCCTTCCTCTTTCTCAGACATCCTTGAGCTTCAATAGATTCTTTGGTCAAGAAGGCATAAATCCTAATCTGCTTGATTCTGCACATTCGCCCCTAGGCCTGTTGTGACTTTCAATGTCTCTTGAGGAACTCGAAGAAGTACATGTGCAGTCCCTAACAGGACTCGGCGCATCTTACAGAATGAGTGGATTCTTTAGTCTCAGATCGGACGGAAAGTTGGTTAAGGTGAATTTCAAGGGCGTTGCTTTTGGTGGCCATTATGGCGGCCACAACGTAAGCGTTGAGATTTCGCCTCGCGCAAAGCAGAAAATAATGACGCTCAAGAGGTTTCAAAACGAAAAAGCGATCGAGTAGATTCTGACAGAAGTCCAACGCCGCCTTCTCAACGGCGAGATGGTGGTTGAATTCCAGAAGCTCAAGCCTGAGGGGGCTGATCCTTTTACGAACTTAACGCCGTGAGTTTCAGATTGTTTGGTTAAGGAAACCCTTCACCCAGTACCAGGCTTCCCTTACCTGTTTCGTAAAAGATTGTCAGCTTGGTTTCATCGTCAAACCCAAGTACAAAATAGTTGTCGGCGCCCTGCTTATCGTACTCAAATTTTGTAATCGTGCGGTTTGAGAGTCTGGAGGAGAGATCTTTCACCTGCTTTTCGTCCAAGTTGTCGGAGAACCTATAAATCATGAACTCCAAATAAGCAAAAATATATAAAAAAGGTTCTCGCTCGCCGCAATAGTTATAAGTAAGCAATGGCAATCGCCTTCGTCTTTACTTAAAAAATCTTCTGGCGTGATTTTCATGAGCATAGAGAAT
>DAIDAB010000003.1:0-15865 GCA_027310845.1 bacterium
AATGGAGACAGACCCGTGGTGACTTGGGCAAGGTCACTGGAGAAGCGTCGACCAATAGTCTGGTGAACCTTTTTTCGGCAAGAGTGTTGAGCAAAGAGTACACAGATGAACTTTTGCAGAAAAGCAGCTCAAAGGAAGAGGCCGAGGAACCTGAAGTCCCAGAGGCTCAAGTCGAAAAGCCTGTCGTGACGGGGCTCGAGGGCTCGCTCAATGTGGAGGGAGACATTTAGGATGGAAAATATTGGACAGGCTCCAAGTTCATCATCGAATACCGTCAAGGTAAGAGTAGATGAGGTGAAGAGCATAACTGATCCTGAAACTGGAAAAGCTGGCAAGAGGATAACACTCGTGCAAATCAGGCAGCGGACTCAGCAACCATACTTTGGTGGACTCGGAGGCGGAGGGGACGAATCTGCAATGATAAGGGGGATTATGTCACAGATCCAGTCAATGGGACTGGTCCCAATGGGTGGAGGAATGTCGATGCCAAAGGTCAATCTATTCCTGAGCGAGGGCGAATACGATCTTCTGGGGATACGTTTCGAGGTCAACGAGGTCTACGACATGGTCCTTAAAGATGGAAGCATAAGATTCTCAAAGTCTCTCGAAGGCGTTTGAAACTCGCTGGTTTCACCGAAAGTTGAATTCTCGAAACAAGGCTGTCACTGAGAACAAATCCACCGACTTTCAATCAAGATCTGCGAGATTGCTGAAGCTTTGGCAACCTCTGGAAGAATGGCAGAAGAATTTCATCTTGGGACTAGAAGGATGTGTTTGCAAATCCACTGGCGCAACGGGCAAGAAAAGGCTAAGCGCAAAGCAAGTGCTTGAGACGGAGGAGATCCGGGGTGCAAGGGAATGGGTGAATGCGAGATTCGACGAAGGTCATTTCATCTGCTTTTTCTCATCGAGGCCAGAAGGCCTTCGCAAGTCGACTGAACGTTGGCTGATCTCTCATGGATTCAGATACAATTTGCTTGTAATGGAAAAGCCTTTGGCAATGACATACCACTATGTTGACGATAGATACGTTCAGGCCACGACATTTAATGGCCGTTACACTCGACTTGTGCGAAAAGAACATAGAATTCAAGTTTTCAGCTGATGCTGAGGCGAGGTTAGTCTAGCCTGGTTAGGACAGGGGCTTCCCACGAGTGCATGCTCGGAGAGAGCCTCTAGCACGGGTCCGAATCCCGTACCTCGCACTCTTTCCAATTTCCCGAACATATGTACCGCCAGCCCCATTGAATTTCGGAGAGTTGTGGAGTCTCCAGAAAGGATCACTCTTGCATTATCTTAGGACGCGAAACTTGTTTTGATCATCAGCTTTTCTTTCCGCAGTAAAGATTTGCACTCAGTGTAACAAATGGCTCTATTTGCGATTTTTCTCCGAAATTACCGCGACCTAGGGCCGCATTCAAGAGTCATCACCAAATGAGCGCATCGATCACTTGCAGTTCTCGATACCTTTCCGTACTCGTTAATCCTCGCAGAGTCACATGTCACCGATGCATCCATTGGAGCAGTGAAATCAGATTCTTATCACCCAATCTCATTTTGCGATGAGCTAAGGTTCGACAGTACAAATGCCATCATGTCCAAAATGCGGAACTATTATGAGTTCGTCAGACAGCGTCTGCCCTTCATGCGGGGCGACTACCTCAAGCAGTAACAGAAACTATGGCTCAAGCCAGCAGCAAGTCTCATACGTGAAGTCGTTGTCCTCTGGTCACAGACCAGTTGGTGCAGCAGCGCTGACTGGGCTCGCAGTCATCGGAGCAGTCAATGCATTCCTATCAGCTGATGCATACACGTTCATTCCAGGCGTTGGGGTATTGAAGCAGTTCGCATCATCGTTTGGTGCGTTAACCTCGTTCATGCCGTACTTCCTGGCACTGGTCGGAATTCTTTCTCTTGGTGCCGCCTATGGTTTCATCAAGGGAAACCATTGGTCTTGGAAGGTGGGGATGGTCACCTCGGTCCTCGAGGCCATCACCATAATAACGCCTAACCTGCTTGGTCTGGCAATCGGAGTGGTGTCACTCTACTTCCTAAGCACCAGATCTGTCAAGAACTGGCTGCGCAAGTAGGTTTCATTGGGCGGATCAAGAGAGGTATAAGCCTCTCCTTGCTCCACCCTTCCGCAATTTTTCCGAAGCCCCAATTATCGTTTGTCTAGTTAGAGATCTTTTCCAAGATTAAAGCCGCTGGACCGTAGTCTGCTAGCATCGAAGTGAAAGATCCTTTCATCTTCGAAGATCTAAGGTATTCGCAATCCTGTATTAGAATACGTACATGTCTCCCATAAGGTTCATCTAGCGAGGAGAGAATCGCTCTCATCACTCGCGTGAACTGGACTAGTCCCTCAACATGATATGAATTGTCTGCTAACAAAGCCACTCGAGTTAAAGCAATTGGGAATGTTGCAGGTTGGATGATTAGTGTACTTTCTGGACTCTTTACGCTAATTGAAGTTCTTGCGCCGAAGGGCATCACTCTCTCGAGCTTAGGCATCAGCAACGATCTCACCGATCTATTGAATGTGCTGAGCTTGTGGTACGTCAAGTATGGCATTATCTTGTTGTTCATCGCACTTCTGCTTTTCTTTGTGTTTCCTCGAGAAGAAGAGCGCGTCAAACGCAAAAGAAGAAACCGCGCATACAAGAAGAGGAACTAAGCCAAAACAATAATAGCAGATTTTGTAAGTCAAAACCTCTTGGCTAGATTCAAAACTGATTCCCGTGTCGAATTATTAGATATCCAATCAGACTTACAATTGACAGCAAATATCGGAACCGAGGGGGACTTCATGGCATAGGTGCAGACCAGCGCAAGGATTTGTTTGCCTCATCTTTCCAAGAACCATATTCCTCCATTCGAGGAGAACGAAGGCAATAGTCCGGTTGCATGTTAAGCTTCTGTATAATCGGCCGCAGCCGGTTGAAAGAAAGCGGACGCGCATAGCTGAATGATTTCTCTGTTTCTCTCAATCACTCGCGATGAGAGAATGGCGTGGAATAGTAAGATGCCCTAATCGTTCACTACTATCCTACCGAATAGGCATCTCCTCCCCAGAGGGTTGCCGCGGTTGAGGTAGAAGCGACGAGCTTACCGGTGGAATCGTACACTCGGATGTACCCGTTCGGGGGGTTTTGATAGGGTGTTACAGGAATGACTGCGAGGCCGTTTGAACCAACCGACGCTGTTGCAATGGTGCTATTTGAGGAATCAACTATGCTGACCGTTCCACCAATAGGCGCGTTTGTAACACTAATAGTGTTATTGAGGCTAGAATAAAAGTCGCTGAATTCGCCCTGCATTGGCCCAGTAGAATTCACCGCCCCAATCTCAAGATAAGTGCTGAACGGTGAGGCTATCTGCAAATTCATGCTGCTGTTGGAATAAAACAACGTACTGCCTAGATACACTTTGAGAAGGTTCACACCATTTGTAATAATGGTGCAGGCCTGAGTCAGCGAGGGTCTGTTGAAAGTATAATTGAGCAGCTGAGTATTGCTAGCTCCCGAGAGATTGCCCGTCCCGTAGACAACCTGCCAGACGTATCCATTCGACGTCACGCTCACCCCGCAAGAAACATAATTCACTGCCTGTCCCGGGTTGGGAGGGTAAGTCAACTGTGGTTTCACATAAAGACCCATATTGAACGCCGAGTTGTTTGAAGTTGTTGAATACGGCATGGTGAGAACGGCGTGATAGACAGTCGCATTTCCGACGTTTCGCGCAGCAAAGTTCCCAGCCCACTGGTTACTATTCTGGGGCTGCACTTCGAGGCATAGGCCGGAAGAGTTTTCGCTTGGCGTGCAGAGAGGGTTGCCGCTCGATGAAAATCCCGAAATCGTCCAAGCGCTATAGTTGCCGCTTGTAAGTGGATCCGAAACAACTAGACCTGACCCAATCTGGGCCAGTGCCGAAATAGTGCTTCCGCTCCCTGAATGTGTTGTAGCTGTGCTTGTACTTTGGCTCGTAGAATGAGTAGGGGTCGTTGAACTGCTGGCCCCGCCAATGAAACCATTGAGAATCCCAGAGAAAGCGATTCCTGAGATAACAAGTATCAGAGCCACTACGACTATGACTACAACTTTTCCTTTAGATCGATTCTTTTCCATACTTCGTATTCGTTAGTATTTGAGCACGGGATCTTATGTTGCTTCGCACTGAATTTTCTAGAAGATTCCAAACTAGTTTGATAATCATATCGGGACCCGAGAGGGGAAAATAGAAAAGTTGGCCTGCGCTCTTACTGAAATCAGTATCTATCAACATTCTTGCCTGACACGATTTCTAGTAATTTGCGAGCCTCTAGGAGAAGGGAATACGCGATGTGAATCTTGACTTTCGCCAACAGCTCAGTGAGGGAATTGGCCAGATCTGAATTCATCCAAATCCGACTGATTTCGCAATTCCTTGGCGAGACGGAATTTGCGCTTTTCCTAAGTGCTGAATGGAAAGAGAGAAGCTGAAAGGGGACAATCTCGATTAGCCAATAATAAGCATCATAAATCATCTGCGGGTAGAATCAAGTAATCATAGGTATCCCTGCTTCTGATATTCCAATGACATCTACCCCCGCCTAATCTCGGGTTGCTTTTTGGGATCTAATGTCTCGAATGGCTCTGATATCTTGTTGCACTTTTGGCGCATCTCGTCTACGATCTCAGGCATTGGAAGCTGGTTTAGTTGCCCTGACACAACGATTTTAACCCAAATAAAGGAGCGGGCCCGGTGGGATTTGAACCCACGACCCCCGGCTCCGAAGGCTTGCACGTGTCATGCCTAATAGGCGCGACTCGATGCCCTGATGTACGCTGATCACTTTTGATCAAATGCACGCGGGAGCACAAGGTATGGTGCCAGTTGTAGAGCTCCATGCTAGGCTACGGGCCCAGTTCACTAATTTCCAAGCCGCTTCTTGAGTCTATTAATTTTTGGGCCGAAGGGCTTTCGTAGTACTCCTAGTTCGCAGATGATTGCGCTCACAAGCCCCGGAGGCGTGACATCAAAGGCAGGATTGAACACCGAAACGGATGTTGGTGCTATCTCCTTTTCTGCGATTCTCCTTACCTCATCGGCAGATCTCTCTTCAATCTTCACCTTCTTCCAATCCATGGTGAAATCAAACGATGAGAGAGGAGCCGCGACGTAGAACGGAATCCCGTGCCTTTTTGCAAGAGTGGCTATTTGATATGTTCCAACCTTGTTGAAGACGTGGCCATCTTGTGTAATTCTGTCTGCACCGACAATGACCGCATCGATCATATGCCGTTCCATCGAGATGCCGACAGCAGTGTCGGGTAACAAAGTGACGTCGAATCCATCGTTTGAGAGCTCAAAAGAGGTGAGTCTAGCTCCCTGAAGGACTGGGCGAGATTCTGTTGCATAGATCTTGAGAGTCTTGCCTTTTTCACTCGCAGCCCTAATCACCCCTAGTGCGGTGCCGTATCCAACAGTAGCGAGCGCGCCTGCAATCTGCTGAACTCAGAATTTGACTGCGGTTCAATTACAGTGGGTCAGGACGCTTGCTTTGTCGCGAATAAGCACCTGTCCGAATACTGACAGCTTCTTGTTTGCTTCTACATCTTGATCAGCGAGCTTTTTCACGAACGTTTTAAGTTCACGAAATGCTGTCGCGCTGCCTGCATCTTTAGGAACGTCCTGTCCAAGGAACGTTAGCGCCTTTTCGACACCCCACGACAGATTGACTGCTGTGGGCCGTGCATTCCTGAGGGATTCTGAGTTCTGCTTGACCTTCTCAACGATTCTTGAAACTGACTGCCTATCTCTGATAGCTTTTACCGCGAGCGCGACGCCCATCGCTCCGGCGACTCCCAATACAGGGGCCCCGCGAATTTGCATTGTCTTGATGGCCGTGATTAGATCCTGAACGCTCTTGCATTCGATGAAGTGAAGTTCCGAAGGCAATAGAGTCTGGTCAATAATTCTGACAGAGTCAGTGGCGTCATCCCATTCGATGGTTCGCTGATCATAGAAGCTGACTCTTTGATTCACCATTGCAATTCAAGTGAAAGCATCCTTCGGTTTATAAACGAGTACGTGACAGTCGATGAGATGCCGCCTCTTAAAGAAGGGAAGGCGGGGGAGTTTTTTCAATTTGAGCAATGCTGAGAACACAGAATCTTCGAAGGTGAGCCAAGAACCAGCCCCGATGGTTCAGGCCTCTCCAGCAAAAGGCGAGGAGGAGATTCAGCAGATCTTTCAAGCAGTCCACTCAAAAAAAATCGGATTCACGGTGCTTGAAAAAGATGAAGATGCAAAGCTCTTGGAATCCAAGGGTTTTGGAGTTAGAGAGAACGATCAGTTCCACTTGAAAGATTACGAAGTGCTCTATCTGATGTTCACGGGAAAGCTCAAGCTGAGGCGGGTAAAGAGCGAGGCAAGTTTCGAAGAGTTTGTGGACTTCGCTCTAACTAGAGATGAGACTGCTTGGACTAGATTCCTGATATTCCGGGATCTTCGCACTAGGGGGTATGTCGTGCGTGAGGGTTTTGGATTCCCAATTGATTTCCGCGTATATGACCGAGGTGATTACGGCGCCAAGGCCGCAAAGTACATAGTGTTTGGTTTGAATGAGGGAAAGACCATGAGTGTGGGGGATCTCAAAAAGAACATCGAGGAAATGGCAACGATGGGAAAGGAGGCCGTTGTCGCAGTCGTCGAGAGAAGAGGCGAGGTCATCTACTACAAGGTTGGTAAATGGCATCCTGTCAAAGCACTTTGATCTGCGCAATCTTGCGTAGTGCTAAGTGTATTTCGCGCTAGACCTTATATCCACTGAGTTATTCGAGTATATCAGCATCGGAAAATGAAAGCAGTGATACTTGCGGGCGGCTATGGAAAGCGCCTGAAACCATTGACCGACGACAAACCCAAGCCCATGGTCGAAGTGGCAGGCGTTCCAATCCTCGAGTGGCAGATTGACTGGCTTGAACGATACCACATCAAGGAAATTGTGATATGTACAGGATACCTCAAGAACACAGTCATCGACCACATTGGAAGCGGCCAGAAGTACGGGGTGAGCGTCGGATACTCTGTCGAAGAAGAGCCTCTTGGAACTGCAGGTGCAATCAAGAATGCAAAATCTCTCATAAGCGGAGATCATTTTCTGGTGATGAACGGAGACATATTGACTGATCTTGATCCCTGGAAGCTTGTCAAGGAACTCGAAACTTCAAAGAACGCAATGTGCTCAATTGCTGCAGTCCCGCTTCGAAGCCCCTATGGCATCATTGAGATAGATGACGGGCTGGCGCTTGGTTTTAGGGAAAAGCCCACTCTCGCAGATTACTGGATCAACGCCGGGGTATATTGCCTTTCAACTCAAATGTTGTTATTGCTCCCAGGAAACGGGAATCTTGAAGCCTCTGTCCTCCCCAAGCTCGCTAGGGAGGGAAAAATACGAGTGACAAAGTACAACAAGGTAAGATGGAGATCTATCGACACACATAAGGACATCGAGGAAGCATTGAAAGAGTTCGGCGACCTCGTGCCCAAGAAGACAAATGGAAAGGAGAAATGAAAGTGTCTTCGCCGAGGAATCTGCAGACTATCTTCATTGGCAGAAAGTGTCCTAACTTCTAGCTAGAAGCGGGTCACGGACAGATTGCAGTCGACCAGAGCAAGTACAAGAGACTGGATTTCTCTCATCCGACCTGCGAACTCGGTCATGGTTGGTTTTGCCGTAGTCGTCGGAATCGCTGTCTCATCGAACCAGCTGGCACAGATCCTTTCCGTGAAGTCGTTGCTCGGGTTTCTCACCGGATTCTCAATATCTTCATTCTCGATGGTGACAAACGACATCTATGATGTGGGTGTAGACAAAGTCAACCAGCCTGAGAGGCCACTTGCGAATGAGAAGATAAGCATCAAACAGGCAGAGGGGTTGGCAATACCAATCCTAGTTATGGGGCTAGCAGTCGCCGGGTTGCTTGGCGTTGCCACTTTTGCGATAGCCTCAATTTTTGCCGCCATTGGCTGGTACTACAATTATCACGGAAAAGAACTTGGACTGGCAGGAAACGCACTGGTTGCATTATCACTTGCGATCCCGTACATTTATGGCGCGGTCGAACTAGAAATCTATTCGATAAACCTGGCGTACCTTCTAGCCCTCACCTCGTTTCTGGCAGGACTCGGGAGGGAAGTTCTCAAAGGCATATCAGATGTAGAGGGCGACAAGATAAGGAAGATTCGCACTGTAGCCTTGGTTCATGGGGTGAATACTGCTAAGCATACTGCTTCCGCTCTCTTCATGTCAGCTGTAATCTCTAGCTCCTTCCCAGTGCTCGCAGACTTGCTTGGATCAAGTCTTTTTGTGTACCTGGAGCTCGTGTCCATACCTGACGCAATTTTCTTGTACCTTGTGGCAAGAACTATGATGATGAAAGAGAATTCCGAATCACTCAGACTAAAAGGAATCGCACTTTTAGGAATGCTTCTTGGGCTTTTGGCTTATCTTGTGGCTGGCCTCTATATCTGAGCTCGTTGATGCTAAACTCTATATCAAGTCGCTTTTCAAAACACTTCTGCTCTGGACTAATCTACAATGATGCTTTCTGAACGCCTCCGGCCGAAGAGAATCAGCGAGATCATTGGCAACGAGCGGGCTAGACTAGAGCTTGTGAAATGGCTGAAGAACTGGAAAATCGGCTCAAAAGCAGTGCTCTTGACTGGCCCTCCAGGCGTGGGTAAGTCCACATCAATCTACGCTGTGGCGAGAGAGTTTGGCTACACAGTAATTGAGTACAACGCAAGCGATGTCAGGACGAGGGAAAAATTGAAGGGAACTCTTGGGCCTGCGCTCATCAATGCTTCCATATTAGGCAGCGATGAGAAATTGATGGTCTTCCTCGATGAAGTGGATGGACTTTCTGGGCGATCAGATTATGCCGGGTCCGAGTTTATTCTTGATTTCATCGAGAACAGCAGGATTCCTGTTGCGATGGCTGCCAATGTTGAAGACGATCCTAAGCTTAAGAAGATTGAGCAGAAATCAATTGTGTTGAGGTTCAAGGCCATTGACGCGCAGCTACTCTACGTATACCTCAAAGCAGTTTCAAGGCGCGAACATATCAAATCAAGCGAGGCGGCTCTTGACAAGATTGCTGCCAACAGCAGAGGAGATGTCAGGTTTGCCCTTAATCTTCTCCAAAGCATCGTAGCAGAAGACGCTTCAATTGCTCACACAGACAGACAGTTTTTCAGCGATGCCTCTGCAATCGATGCAATCCTGGGGGCGAACACATTGGAAGAGGCTGTGGCACTCTTTAGGCAATTTGATGCCCGACCATACGATAGAATCAGGGCGATTTACGACAGTGTGGTTTCAGCGAAAACATTGAGCATCGAAGTCAAGTCAAAGGCCTTGGATCTGATGTCTGACGCAGACATCCTTGTTGCCAGGATAAATAGAGAGCAAAACTGGAGGCTTTTACGATATTTTGACAGGTATCTTGCACTCGCAATTTGTGTCAAGAACCTAAAACGCGTGGATTCTAGCATTCCCTGGAACCTCAAACTTGCGATATGGAACGACGGGCGAGTGATTCGGGGGCTGCAGCAACGTTTCTCAGAGATCTATCATGTGGGCAAATCCGACTTTTCAGATTTTTATTTGCCCTATTTTTCCTATTATTTCAAGAACAATCCAAAAGCCTTTGAGGCATTTATCTCAAGATACGAATTGGGAGATCCGGAAAGACGAGTTATTCCGAAAATTGCAAAGTGATTTGAACTTGCGAAAAAGGCTCGAAATGAACAAGTGGTTCTCCCTTCCACGCATAGGTGCAGAATACTTTGCAGAGATTCGCAGAGCACGGGTTGCATATGATTCAAAGTTTGGTTTTAAGCTCACTCCAGAGACAGACTTGGAGAGCGTTCTTTCAATACTTTCAAGGGCGCTTGGCGAAGATTACGAGCTCCGAGCATCATGCTTCGTCTGCGATGGCCCACTTGGGGACGGGGAGAAGGCAGGAACGTTGCTATGCTCAGGTTGCGCATCGTCCGATGATGCATATGTTCTCTATACGATGAAGTTTGCGGCGCTAATGGATCGGATGTGATGCGGAACAATCTGTTCTTTGTGGAAGACTTATGAATCTGAATCTAGGCTAACAAACGCATGTCAGTGCCGCAACAGCAAAAAGAACATTCACATGATTTCAGGTATTATGCATGCATTAATCTTTGGGATAACGGTGAAACGGTTGCAGCTGTCGATGTATGGCGGTGCTCCATCTGTCACGTCAAAGGGACTGAACTCCGCGCGCAAGGATTGAACAACCTCGCTGCGGAAGCAGGATTTCGGGAGCTTGACGGGCCTGATTCGAACTGGTTGGTATTTGTGTGTGGAGCTGAAGAACGACTGAAATTCGAACTGTTGAACTTGCATGTTGGTGATACGATCAAACACGAATGTGTTGAGAAGTCACCGCCGATCAGAGTTGGTTCAGGGTACAAACTAGAGGACAAGAACGACAGGTTTCACAAGATCGAAAGCATCGAGAACTATCTCAACGAAACGTTGGATTTGGCCCTGCCCAGACATCAGTAGACTCTAGAGTACTTTTGGTTGCTTTGCATGTTGCTCTTCGACTGGCAGGTTCTTGTAGTTTGATTTGTATTTGCTCATGTCAGCAATTACGAAATGGCATACTTCGCACTCCCAAACCGTCCCTTCGTTTGTGCGCCGCAAAACAAACGGCCTGATCTTCTGTTCCTTTTCGCAAAAGTTATTCATATTGCGACTACACACTTCGGACCTAAGCCAAGCTCATCTTTCAACTGTAATCTTTGGAGTGGAGCTCTTGGTCTTTTTCCAATCTTCAAGGAATCGTGCTAGACCAATGTCGGTTAGTGGATGCGCCATCATCTTTCCAAGGACGTCAGGGGGAAGAGTTACAATGTCTGCACCGATCTTCGCGGCCTCTATCACGTGGAGTGGATGGCGTACACTTGCAACGAGGATCTCACATTCGAAATCATAGTTGCTGAATATTGTCTTTATGTCCTTCACAACATCCATGCCAATATCTCCAATATCGTCAAGCCTTCCGATAAAAGGGCTAACATAACTCGAACCTGCTTTGGCTGCTAAGAGAGCCTGATTTGCTGAGAAGATCAGCGTAACATTTGTGCGAATCTGTTCACTCCTGAGCGCTCTCACAGCCTTTAGCCCATCGGGAGTCATTGGGACTTTCACAACGACGTTTTTTCCGTACTTGGAGAGTGTTCGTCCTTCGCGAATCATTCCTTGAAAATCGGTGCTGATGACCTCAAGGCTGATTGGACCCTTGACAGTTCTCACGATCTCGACCATGATGTCTTCGACATCGCCGCCCTCCTTCGCAAGCAGCGACGGGTTGGTCGTGATACCGTCGACAAGGCCCAAGTCATTGTATTTTCTGATCGAGTCAAGGTTGGCAGTATCAAGAAAAATCTTCATTGGTTATTCGCCTATCTCTGATTGGCGCCTCTTAGCTCGAGCACTCTGTTTGCTATATTATTTGCTGTCAATCCGTATTTGACCATAAGCTCAGCTTGCTCACCAGACTCGCCGAAGGTGTCCATAGTCCCCACTCTTCTCATCATTACCGGATATCTCTCAGAAAGCACCTCTGCCACCGCGCCTCCGAGACCTCCCATGATGTTGTGTTCCTCCGCAGTCACTACCGCACCAGTTGCTTTCGCAGTCTTTACAACAGCGTCGGCATCGAGTGGTTTTATAGTGTGCATGTCATACACTGCCACTGACAGGGAGTCTTCTGAAGCAAGTTTCTTTGCGGCAAGGAGAGCTTCGTACACCAATAATCCGCAGGCTAATATCGAGGCATCGCTCCCTTCTCTTAGGACAGTGACTTTTCCAAGATTGATGTTCTTAGTTGCCTGTTCGGGTGTGTAAATGATCGGACAGTTCGGCCTTGCGATTCTCATGTAAAATGGTCCTCGAGTTCTTGCTAGGATCTCAACCAGTCTTGCTGTGGATGTGGGATCAGAGGGCACCACGACTTTCATATTAGGGATGGCACGCATCGTCGCGAGGTCTTCAAGCTCTTGATGAGACGCGCCGTCGGGCCCGACGCTTATTCCTGCGTGAGAAGCCACGAGTTTCATGTTGACTTCCGGATAGGCGATAGCGTTTCGCATTTGGTCGACACATTTTCCTGGCGCAAAGACAGCATAAGTGCTCGCAAACGCGACCTTCCCGGCCATTGCTAGTCCTGCAGCAACGGAAACCAGATTTTGTTCAGCAATTCCAACGTTGAAGAATCTCTCCGGAAATTTCTCGCCGAAGATCGATGTTTTGATCGAGCCAGTGGTATCTGCTCCGACCACCACAAGTTCTTTGATTTCCTCACCCAGCCTAGCAAGCGTTTCGCCGTATGCATCCCTCATCGATGACATCTTTGGTTTCTCCAAAATGTGGCCCATCTCATCCACGCTAAGCATTTGTGACAACCGCCTTTCTCAGCTCCGTGATTGCAATCTCTGGGACTTTTTGTCCGAAAACAGAATTCCCAGCAACGAACACTGTGCCTCCGTTTTCGAAAACAAGTCTGGCATTGCTGAGATCCACTCCGCCGTCTACCTCGATTTCAACTTGTCTCCGCGAGAACACTGTCGCCGCCTCCTTGATCTTTGGAACAACTTCGACCATGAACTTCTGTCCTGAGAATCCCGGATTGACAGTCATAATGGTGATCAAGCTGACGTCATGCGCTGAGAGGTCGAGGGAAGAAAGACTTGTCGCTGGTTTGAACGCGACGCCGAGTCCCTTTCCATATCTCTTAACACTCCCCTCGATGGTGGCAAGTCCCTCTGGACTGACTGCCTCCGCATGAATCGTGACATAGTCTGCCCCAGCTTCTAGAAACTTGTCAACATATCTTTCCGGTTCTTCGATCATAAGGTGGCAATCAAGTGGAATCGACACAGCCTTGCGAAGGGATTTTACCAATCCTGGACCAAAAGTTAGGTTCGGTGCGAAGCGTCCATCCATGATATCAATATGTATCCAGTCAGCACCCCATTTCTCGACTTTTGCGGCCTCTGCGGCAAGGTTGCCGTGATCACCAGCAAGTATGGATGGCGCGATCTTTACCATTTTTACTTCAGTTGTTTCACAATTGACTCTACAGTTTTCTTGTCTGGAACCTTTCCATGGTATTCGGGTGACCACTCCATGAACTCTACGCCCTTGCCTTTGGTAGTATGAGCGATTATCACAGTGGGCTTGTTGCGAATCTGCTTCGCTTTTTCAAATGCTCTGAGTATCTGTTCGAAATCGTAACCATCTACTTCGATGACATTCCAATTGAAAGCCTTCCATTTTGCGCTCAGAGGCTCGATTGGCATTATCTGTTCCGTGAGTCCATCCTGCTGAATGCCGTTCCTATCGACAATTGCAGTTATGTTGTCCAAACGGTACTTTGAGGCGCACATGGCGGCTTCCCATATTTGACCCTCTTCCATCTCGCCGTCTCCCATCATCACGTATAATCTGTAATCTTTCTTGTCCATCTTTCCTGCAAGCGCTTCTCCAATCGCAACCGACAATCCTACGCCCTCAGAACCTGCACACATCTCTACCCCTGGGGTTTTTTTCGTATCAGGGTGGCCTTGGAGCATGCTGTTGATTTTTCGTAGGGTCTTGAGTTGATCTATTGGAAAGTATCCTTGCTGGGCTAGGACGCTGTAAAGTAGAGGCGCGGCATGACCCTTGGATAGAATGAACCTATCGCGTCCAAGCCATTGGGGGTTCTTTGGATCGTGCCTCATTACAACATAATACAAAGCAACAAGCAGCTCAACCGCCGAGAGAGAGCCACCAGGGTGACCAGACTTTGCTTCTGCCAGAGTTTCAAGGATAAGGCGTCTAGTGTTCTTTGAAATCTCCTTGAGCTCATCAATGGATTTTTTACTCTGGATCAATGACACAGTCTATAACCTCAATGTCGGGCTTGGATTGTCTCTTTGGACCCATTCTTGAATCTAGCGGCGCACGGGGACTTGACCGACAGCCGCCAATGCTTTTTCGGCTGCACCAATCATCTCCATTATGTCACTTGCATTAACCACGACTGTACCAACGCGTTCTCCTCGTTTTGCGGCAGCCATATTACTCAACGCCGCAGCTTCGAAGGCATTACTTCCTGATGCAAGAGCCAACGTCATTACAGAAGTCATTGCATCCCTAATGCCGACAGATCGCGCAAATTCTCCGGGCGAACTGAGCGGGGGTATCGTAACCATGTTGTTCTCCTCGAAAACCGTGATACCCCTTTCTCCGCGAGTTAAGATGAGTCCTTTGTATTCAAGTCTCGTTTCAAGATTAGTTGCAATGTTTCTTAGGCCTGACTCGTTGAGGATTGCTATTCCAGTGACAATGCTCGCCTCGCGCTCGTTTGATTTGATGTAGTCAACACCCCTCAAGTCAAGATAGTGCTTTACTTTGGGCTGGGCAATTATCTTCTTACCGGCTGCCTTTGCTGCAGAGACGAGGTTATCCACCAAATAGGATGTGATGGTTCCCTTGTCATAATCTGCTATCGCGACGATATCGCATCGGGAAAGCAATGCGTTGGCGGACTTCAGGAGGGTGTCACTAAGCTCCTGACCGATGTCAGAACGGACTTCACGATCAACACGAAGGTATTGCGAACCGTTTACAAAGTATCGGGTCTTCAAAGTCGTAGGTCTGGAATTCGTCTTGACGCTATCTGTATCTACATGCAAGCTAGAAAGAGCATTGCTGATCCATTCCCCCTGTGTGTCCTTCCCCACGAATCCGACGACATCTGTCTTTCCTCCGAGAGCAACGATGTTATTGGCAAGGTTTCCAGCCCCTCCTAAGTTCAGTTTCTCCTCTTGAAAATCGCCCACCGGAATCGGGGCCTCTCGAGAAAGCTTCCTCGCGCTGATTGACACGTATCTGTCGACCATCAAGTCTCCTACAACTAGAACGGACTTGCCGCGAAAGGACTTGACGAGCTCCTGGAGCTTCTCCTTTTGAAGCAGAATCAACCAATTTACCTGATAATCGAGTTGGGTCAATGAATTGGATTTAAAGATGACCGTCTAAGTGCGCGAACCAGAGTTCTAGTTTGGATCCCAAGCAAATTGAACCGAGCTTGCACAACGGTATTTGTCTTTCACAAAGGGTGGTCAGTATCGTCGCGAGTTCTTCATTTTCCCAAAGGAGCTATTGTTATAGTCTGGGATCAGTCTGGGACGGCGATTCACTTCATCCCATCTGCTACTAGGTTGGCACATTCATTTAGGGGTTTTGGGTGATTTGAGCTTTCGAACTGAGCCTGAAATCCTGAGGCATCTGTTCCTCAGCTTTTCAGCGTCTTTCGGAGCAACCCTGATAACGAAACCTTCCTCGGTTTGAAATAGGAACTTTGCCTCAGGGGGAAGCTCGGCCGGCATTTTCTCGAAAAGCAGGTATCTCTTCTTCTTTCTCATAACCGGATCATCTCGGAATATTTCTGAAGCATGGCTTTCCTGTTTAGAATCCTAGATCTCGGCTTGAGTTTGATCCGGATCGATTCATCATCGGTCAGAGATAGCTGCTCCGGGATTCGCTGTCGGTTCAGCCTGATATACAATGCATCGTGTTCATCGAGATACCTTTCAAGTTGAGAAAGAAGCATAGATTTACTTTCGCCGCCTAGCCTAAGTAAAATCGCTCTTGAAATTTCCGTAGCGCTGTCCCCGATGATGTGCGCCTTCACTAAGAGAAGTTTGTTCCCGTAGTGTCCCTCGAGATTCACTTTGTGGCAGTCCTCCTCCAGAATTCCAAGACTTTTTGTCACATTCTAAACAA
>DAIDAB010000003.1:15875-20874 GCA_027310845.1 bacterium
TCTCGTCTTCAGTCGAGTGAACAAAAAACGAAATAGTTACAGAAGAAAAATCAAGGCTTGGTGTTTTGGGCATTTCCACTTGAAGACTCTCGATGAGATGGCATTAAAAAGACATATTTGTCAAAGACTCGGTTGGTATAATCAATGAGTGGCCGAAAGAAGAGATTCGCTGGGATCAAGGTTGAGGACATACTAAATGAAGAGTTAAGGCGCGAAATGGGTGTCGAGACCGAGCCAGGAACAGGGAAACTCAAACTCCAACAGCGGTTTAGTTCGATAGACGAATGGGAAGACATCATGCATTCTGTCTACGAGCTGCCAATCGAGCTCGAAGGCTACACAAAGAAAGTCCACGATCTTCACGCGCTGAAGGAAATGATTGACACACTTGCTTCACAAGATTTCGCGGCAGTAAAGAGGTCAGAGAGCAGAAAAAAGCAGCTCAAACAATTCGTGAGAACTATGAGCATGTACTATAATCTTGTGTTCACAAAGCGCGGTGAGAAAGTGGGTTATGGTGCCCTTATTTTCTTCCCACACCTAAGCAGGGATAACCCCGAGAGAAGTTCGGGAATAGTTTTAGTGGAAAGGAAAGTCATGAAAAACGGAAAATCCGATAGTCGGTTCGAACGGGCAAGATTTGATGACTTTTTGATTGAAGTGCGGCCATACATCGACACATTGGGCAATTTGTATCGCAAGACGCGCAAACCCTAGATCTGGTCTAGTCTTGATCTGTCTGGGCATCGAGAGCACTGCGCACACTTTTGGCGCAGGAATGGTTGAAGGGAAATTGCGTCAGCATCCAAGCAACTCATCTTTTAGAATAATTTCGGATGCAAAAGACGTGTACAAGGCACCCCCAGGAACTGGAATACATCCAAGAGAAGCCTCACGCCATCACATCGAGACAAGTGCCTCAGTCATCGAGAGAGCACTAGTTCGTGGAAAAGTCTCTGCTGAGGACGTGGATTTCATTGCATATTCAGCAGGGCCTGGGCTCGGACCTTGCCTACGTGTAGGTGCAGTGGTCGCAAGAACTTTGGCATCATACTACAACAAACCGCTAGTTCCCACCAATCATGCCGTGGGTCACATAGAGCTTGGAAAGATGCTTTGCGGATTGATAGACCCGATGGTTCTGGTAGTTTCCGGGGGACACACTGCTCTTGCGGCGAGCCAAGATGAGAGCTGGAAGATTTTTGGGGAAACACTGGACCTTACACTGGGGCAGCTTTTGGACCAACTAGGTAGACACTTGGGACTGAGTTCTCCTGCCGGCCCTGAGATCGAAAACCTCGCACGCGGTCAGGATCATAACAAAATGATAGACCTTCCCTATACGGTAAAAGGAAATGACGTTTCGTATTCAGGCCTCCTCTCGGCAGCAAAGGAGGCGTTTGCCTCACACGTGCCAAAAGAAGATGTCTGCTTTTCAGTTCAGGAGACAGCGTTCTCCATGCTTACAGAGGCAACCGAGCGTGCGCTTGCGTTCACCGAAAAGCAAGAGCTGTTAGTTACAGGAGGGGTTGCAGCGAACCAAAGGCTGGGAGAGATGCTTGAAACAATGTGCAGAGAAAGAGGAGTGAGAATTGGTCTGATCCCACGAGAGTTCGCAGGTGACTGCGGTGCGCAGATTGCGGCTGCCGGTTTCTTATTCTTTGAACGTGGCTTTACGATTTTGCCTCACAAGTCATACGTCAGACAGTCGTGGCGGCTAGACCAAGTGTAGTTCGATTGCTCGTAACTTGCAGGGACTATTCTTGAAGGAACAGAATCCTGTATTAACATTTGGAGCGCAGAATGGGGCAGAGGCAGTAGTAGATCTTGTCACGTGGGACGGAGCACCAGCCATCAGAAAAATTCGTGCTCCTAAGATGTATAGGAACCCTAAGCTTGATCAGAGTCTTCGATCCAGGAGGACGAAACAAGAAGTAGTAATACTGCATGCGACAAAGCGTGCTCGTGTTCATTGCCCTAAAGTGCTATTTGTTGACCCAGATAAGTGTGAGATCATAATGGAGTATATTCAGGGAACTCATCTCAAAGATATTGCAAAAGATCCGCTGTACCACAAGATTTCGAAGGCACTTTATCTTGAGCTTGGGAAAGCCATTGCAAGTTTGCACAAAAGCAAGATCGTACATGGTGATCTTACTACAAAGAACATCTTCCTGAAAGAGAGGAAAATCCAGCTCATCGATTTTGGCTTGTCTTTCTTCACAGAAAGAATCGAAGATCAAGCCGACGATTTGCATCTCCTAAAGCAGGCACTAAAGAGCACGAATTCGCCGTCGACGAGCGCAAATGCGTTCTCAACCGTGATGCAAGGATACGAAATGGAAGTTGGAGGAGAAAATGTTCGAATGGTTTCAGCGCAGATCTTAGAAATAGAGAGACGCGGAAGGTATGCAAGGGTTGACTGATTTCTTTTTCGCTACTGGTAACGGACACAAGATTCAGGAAGCGGCAGCCGTCCTTTCTCTGTACAAGATTGAATTAAAGAAACTCGAGGAATTTGAGAAACTCGAGATTCAACACACTGACCTAGAAGAGATAGCGAGGACTGCGCTCGCAGTGATACTTGTAAAGACAGAAAAGTCGATTATAGTTGAGGACTCTGGCCTGTTTGTGCATCAGCTTAATGGATTCCCTGGGCCGTACAGTTCATACGTATTCGATACCCTTGGGTTAGAAGGGGTACTAAAGCTCATGGAGAATGCGAAGAATAGGAAAGCCGAATTCAGATCGTCGGTCGCATTCGGTTCGAAAGGCAAGATGCTCGCGGTTTTCTCTTCGGTCACCGAAGGCACCATTACGCTGCAGGCGAAAGGAGAAAATGGCTTTGGATTTGACCCGATATTCGTTCCAATGTGGAACACGAAAACATTCGCACAGATGGAGCTCAAGGAAAAGACGGTCTATTCTCACAGGGCAAAGGCGCTTACGAAACTTGCGCTTTGGTATCTCAATGCCTCAAAGACAGGAGCGCTTAAAGAAAATACTCCTGACTCACCACAAGTGGCAGATTCCAGAAATACACAAAATCAGGATAGCCTCGCCGAAACTGCAATCAAAGAGCGCAGACTAAGAAAGCAACAGCGATAGATTTATTTTGCATCTACGAGGAAAAGTTCCGTTTTAGCATTGGCAAGAATACACTCGCACAGAAGGGGTAAATCTCATTCGACACGTCCCCCTTCGAAACGGAGCCCCAGTTGGGTCAATTATAGTCAGGATGAAATCACTGCTGCGGTTGCAAAGTTCTCCAAAGATGGACTGGGTCCAAGCCAAATTGGATTGCGAATGAGAGACGAATATGGCATTCCGAGCACAAAGACATTTCTCGGCAAGTCTGTAAAGCAGGTACTCTCCGACAATGCGGGGAAAAGCATTACGCCTGAAGATCTGTCTAGGCTGGTCGAGAGGGCGGCGAAGCTGAAGTCCCATCTCAGCTCCCATCACGCAGACAGGAAGAATGTCAGATCACTTGAACTTCTGGAAGCGAAGATCCATAGAATCTCAAACTACTACAAGAAGAGGAACGAGCTTCCAGGTAACTGGAAGTACGCTGCTGCCGTTGCACAACTTGCCTAGGGCGAGATAAACTGAAATTACTAAAGACGTGATCTCAGGGGCACAAAGTTTTCCCGTTGTCAAACGAACAGGGCATTCTCCTGAAGATCCAGCAGTTTGCAAACAGAATCACAAGTTCGACCAAGAAAAATGAAAACATTCTGCTTGTCTGTCATCATGACGCCGATGGTTTATGCGCTGCAGCAATGCTTGCCGAATACATTCGCGAACTGAGAGGCCACTGCGAAATAAGATCCGTTTCTGAGCCAACTGTGAGAATAATCGAAAGAATAGCATCAGACGGATATGATCTAGTCATTTTTCTAGATCTTGCTGCAGGATTGTCGGCTGAGATCTCACGACTGATTGGAGACCGCTGGCTCGTCATTGATCACCATGAAATACCAGACACAGAAATGAACTCTGAAAGAATACTCAACCCATGGCAATTTGAATTCGATGGGTCGAAAGATATCAGTGCAGCAGGTTTGTGTTACTTGGTAATTGAAAAAGCTAGGACACCTACTTCTGCCCTCTTCGCCGTCGCGGGAGCTCTCGGGGACCAACAGGATGTGGGACCGAGAAGGAGCCTAGTTGGTTTCAATTACAGAATAATCGAGGCTGATTCCAGCTCTTTCAAAGAACTCTCTTCGAGAATTGATTTGATGCTGTTCGGAAGAGAAACGAGGCCGGCCCACGAATCTCTTGCAAACACCGTAACCTGTTTCATACCCGGACTTACGTCCAATAAGGATGCTTGTCTCGCGTCATTGCGAGGGGCGGGGGTTGATCTAAAATCTGGTTCGAGATGGAGGACTGTTTCTGATTTCTCGGAAGAAGAAAAGCAGCAGGTTCTTTCAGCAGTTGTTCCCCACCTTGCTGGAACAACCAATACAGTTGAAGATCTGGTCGGAACAATATACACAATGAGTTCAGAGGACGAATATTCTCACATGCACGACGCTAGAGATCTCGTCAGTCTCCTGAATGCTTGTGGCAGGATGGGCAAACCAGGAATAGGATTGTTGCTCTGCGTCGGGGAGGTCGGTGAAGTGATGAGTGAAGCAGAGAAAGTCTTCTCCGAGTACCGAAGTGACCTAGTCAGGATGGTTCAGACGTTGATGTCAAGCGCGGATAGGATTCTTGATGGAGGCTCTTACTTGCTTATTGTGGGAGATGGAATAGTATCGGAAAGGATGACTGGTGCTGTCTGCCAAGTATTCTCATCGCTGAGCAGATCTAAGA
This sequence comes from bacterium, assembly GCA_027310845.1. Classification (GTDB taxonomy): domain Archaea; phylum Thermoproteota; class Nitrososphaeria; order Nitrososphaerales; family CADDZS01; genus JASHOD01. Next base: position 20,697 of record DAIDAB010000003.1, read on the forward strand.
GTAAAGTCGTCTTTCTTAGGACGACGACTCAAGATGGAGATGTGAAGGTTTCAGCAAGGTTGGGGCGTGAGGCAAAACAATATGACCTAGGTTTGATGCTGAGAAAGGTCGCGCAATCAACCTCGGGAGTCGGTGGCGGGCACCAAGGTCACGTCGACGCCAAATCGCGTCATCACAT
>DAIDAB010000003.1:20884-24891 GCA_027310845.1 bacterium
GGCGAGATTCTCTATCATCAAACAACAAGAATTCCAAGCGACGGTGGACTCTCAATTTCGAGCTCTTCGGTCAAGCTAAGTGCAATCCTGAGCATTGAATTTTCGGACAAAAGAACAGCCTGTGCTGTCAATTCTGCACTTCTTCCAGACAACGTCGACCTTCCGGATGGAATGAGGATTTCGCAAAAGGTTCGGGGTCGGCTTATCCGTATCGAGGTTACCATCTCGGGAAAGAAGAGACTCGTTGAAACATTAATATCAACACTGGATGAATTTGTAGCACACATTCACTCTGTGACGCAGACGCTGGAGAAGATCGAAAATCTTCATGATAGACATAAGGATTCTAAGAGAATACCCAGAGAAAGTTAGAGACAACCTTCAAAAGCGAAACATGAACGATTTTCCCTTAGACGAACTCCTTTCGCTTGACAGGAAAAGACGCGAACTACTGACGGCAAATCAGAAGCTCAAAGCCGAGAGAAACACGATCTCCTTAGAAATATCACAGAAGAAAAGGCAGGGAAGCGATACATCGGGTTTGATAGCCCAGATGAAAATCGCTTCAGACCAGATATCATCAAACGATCATGAAACGCAGGTCGTGGAAAAGGACTTTTTGTCGCTTCTGTCGAGGGTTCCAAATTTCATTGATTCGGAAGTGCCTATTGGAAAGGATGATTCTGCTAATAGAGAGTTCAGGCGATGGGGTAACACACCGTTAGCGCCACACACCCTAGATCACATCGATATCGCGAACATTTTTGACTTAATAGACATGGAAAGAGCTGCAAAAACATCCGGGGCGAGATTCTACTTCTTGAAACGCGATCTCGCGCGACTGAACTATGGATTGATCAGCTTTGCACTGGATTTCCTGCGTGAAAAAGGATTCACTGCTATACAGCCGCCATACATGCTCAATAGGAATGCAATCGCGGGCGCGGTAATTCTTTCTGACTTTCAAGATGTAATCTACAAAATCGAGAATGAAGATTTGTTCCTGATCGGAACTGCGGAACACGCAATAGCTGCGATGCATATGGACGAGATCTTCTCCTCGGAAAACCTTCCTCTCAGATATGCTGGTATAAGTCCGTGTTTTAGGAAGGAAGCTGGTGCCCATGGAAGAGATACGAAAGGTATCTTCAGAGTGCATCAATTCGAGAAGGTAGAACAATTCATTTTCTGCGAACCTGAGAAGTCAGAGGAAGAACACAGGATGCTTCTTTCCAATTCTGAAGAATTCATGAGACGACTCGGCATCCCCCACCGGATAATGCTTTTGAGTTCTGGAGACATGGGAAAGGTCCCTTCAAAGACCTTCGACATTGAGGGATGGATTCCGAGCCAAGGAAAATATAGAGAACTCGTTTCCTGTAGCAACTGCAGGGATTTCCAAGCAAGGTCCCTTTCGATCAAGTATAGACAGAAGGCTCACGAAGAATCTATCTTCCTCCACACGCTCAACAGCACGCTCGTTGCAACCGAACGCACCCTAGTAGCACTCCTTGAGAACTGCTATAGGCCTGCCGAGAAGAGGGTCGAGATACCAGAGGTACTTCGCTCCTATATGAACGGACAGAGCGAAATACGATCAGTTGACTCTGGTACCACAGTTTGACTTATATTGGCGCGAAAAGCGAAGAGTAGGTTATCTAGGAAATGCCGAAGGGAAAGAGGGCCGGGAAGGTCAAGGACAAGTGGCGAGAGAAGAAGTGGGTTACCGTTCTCGCATCGCCAGGTTTTGAAAGAGTACCTATCGCATATGTTCCAATAACAAGCGATGGTCATGCGATCGGGAAAGTAATAGAGACCACGCTGTTTGATATCACAAAACAAGACCCTCAGCAAAACATGCTCATCAAGCTTCATTTTCAGATCATTGGAGTAAACGGGAATACTGCGCCCACTGTTCTGAAAGGGCAGGAATATTCACGAGAGTATCTCCGTAGTCTTGTTAGAAGAGGCGCTTCTATGGTCAATTTCATCCGCGACTATAAGACGAAAGATAATGCGACTGTCAGAGTATATGTGGTGGCCTTTACAATAGGTAGGATAAATTCTTCTAGGAAGCACGAGATCCGCCTTGCTTCCAACAAGGTGATCTCTGAGAGATCTGGAAATCTGTTCTACGAACAATTTGCCCAGGAGGCTGTGAAGCAAACGTTGGCGAGGGAGCTTTACGATAGCTGCAAGGAGATAGCAAAGATTAGGCACATCGGAGTGCGCAAGGTCAAGCTTGTCAAAGCGGGGGTGGGAATGCCTGAGCTTCCAACTTCTGCCGAACCTGAAGCCGAAGAGGAAGAGATGGGTGCAGAAGAGCTTGAGGCCGAGGAAGAACCTCCTGTTGCTGCGGTCGCAGTCGCCTAACTCTTTTTCGCAGTTGCGACGATTTTCAAAACATCGTTATTCTTCAGCTCATGGTCTGCGCCCACACGCAGACCAGTTCTGGCATCTATTGCATAGAGAAAGCTGTTTCCTAGGTCTGTGTGTACAGAGAAGGCAAGATCCTGCGCCGTGTCACCCTTGTGCATTATTCTCGCATCGGGAAGGACGTTCCCTTTCTTGTCGGTAAGCTTCGTCTCATCTTCTACGGGATAGACTACAATCCCTTTCAGAAGAGAAAGGTAGGCGTCGTTTAACGCCTTCTGGACACCGGTTCCCTTCCAGACATCCAAGACATGAGTGCGCACAAAGTCAAGCGCTTTTTTCTGAGGTTCGCTAATTTTTGACTTATCTTTGATCTCGAAAGTTGCATCTCCTGGGACGTACTTGACAAGCCCTGATTGGGCTGCTCTTCTGAGCATGAGCTCGGCTTCCGCGGCGCAAGGAACTACTTGCTGGTCGATTCCTATCTCGCTTTGGAGGCGGGAAAGAATTTCTCTGGAGGCACTTTGATCACACTTGTTCGCGGCAATCAGCATCGGTTTGGATATATCAAGCAGCCATTTGCAAAATTTGTAAAGATCTTCTGAATGCCAAGTCGTTGGTTTATCGGCTTTGAGTTCGGATCGGTGAATAGCCTCTTCTATCGCGGTCTCAGAAATAGATAACCCTGAGAGCTTCTCCAACAACGCGGTCACAAGGTCCGTCCCGCTAGTTCCTCCTGACTCAACTATCCGCGATATCCGTTGCCAATCCTTTTCGATAATTGCTTTCACCCAGACGACCATCTCGTTCTTCACAAATTGCACGTCTTTGAGTGGATCGTGACTGCCCGGCGGGACTGCCCTTCCCTCCTCATCAGTCGAGCCTGAGGAGTCGATTACATGAATGAGCGCATCTGCTTGACGCAAGTCATCAAGGAATTTGTTGCCGAGGCCGCGCCCTGAAGCTGCGTCGGGAACGAGTCCCGCAACGTCAACAAGCTTGACCGGAATCAATCGAGTCCCGTCAACACATGCCGAATTCACAGGGTTGTCCTTCACTCCTAGCTCTTCGTGCACGCATTTCACTCGAATATAGCCGGTGCCGATGTTTGGAGTTATCGTGGTAAAGGGATAATTAGCAACGGCGACATTCATGAGCGTCGCAGCATTGAAGAATGTCGACTTTCCAACATTTGGTTTCCCGATTATTCCTGTAAGCAATTTCCGATTGTTCCCGCGTAGTGCTAACATTTTGGCTCAATAAACAATTAAAGCCTAACGCTCCGAACGAGTCATCTCCTATGTCAAGAATACTTGTGAGCGATACGATTTCAGCGATCGCACTCGACTTGCTCAAGAGCTCGGGTGTCGAATATGAGTACTCCCCAGAACTGTCGTCGTCGCAACTTTTGGAAAAGATAGCCGACTTCGATGCTATCATTGTTCGTAGCAGAACAAAAGTCACTCGCGAGGTGATTTCGAAGGGAATGAATCTGAGGTTCATTGGAAGGGCCGGTGTAGGCGTCGACAATATTGACATGGATGCTGCCAAGGAAAGAGAAATCAAGGTGATTAACACACCTGACGCTCTCACGAACGCTGTGGCCGAGTTTACAATTGGCTTGATGATAGATC
>DAIDAB010000040.1:0-4428 GCA_027310845.1 bacterium
ATGTCTAACTATTGAGTGTGTGTCGACAATGAAAATCGAGCGTGATCTCCCAGTCAAAATGGACGACGGCCTGTTGCTTCGAGCTGACGTATTTCTTCCCGAAGGACAGGGCAGGTTCCCAGTTATCATGACGCACGGCCCGTACGCGAAGGGGCTCAGATATCAAGAGGGATACGCGCCCCAGTGGAAATGGTTGATTGAGCGACATCCAGAGATACTCGAGGGCTCGAAAGGAAACTACCTTACTTGGGAGACGGTGGATCCTGAGATCTGGGTTCCATTTGGCTACGCATGCGTAAGAGTGGATTCGCGTGGGGCGGGACGTTCGCCAGGCGTGCTTGATGTATGGTCTCCGAGAGAAACTCGGGACTTTTACAACGCAATAGAATGGGCAGGAACGCAACCTTGGAGCAACGGCAAGGTCGGACTCTGTGGAATTTCTTATTACGCAATCAACCAGTGGCAGGTTGCCTCTCTTCAGCCGCCGCATCTTTCGGCAATGATTGCATGGGAGGGGGCTGCCAATCACTATCGCGACATGACCCATCATGGCGGGATTCTAGCCAATGCCTTCATGTCTTCATGGTTTCAAAAGCAGGTGCTCACAGTGCAGCATGGGCTCGGAAAAAATGGGCCTATGGATCCTTGGATGAAAGAACCTGCGACAGGCCCTGAGACTCTGAGCGATGCTGAGCTCAAGGCCAATCGCGTAGACTATTTCCAGGACCTCAAGGCGCACAAGCTTGACGACGAGTATCATAGAATGCGCTCGGGGAATTTCTCCAAGATCATCACTCCATTTCTTTCTGCATCCAATTGGGGCGGGTTCGGATTGCACGAGCGGGGCAATTTTGAGGCCTTCACACAGTCCGCATCGGAGCAGAAATGGCTCGAGGTTCATGGGGGACGGCACGAAGAGAATTTCTATCTTCCCTATGCGTTGAGGATGCAAAAACGATTTTTCGACCACTTTCTCAAAGGCGTTGACAACGGGTGGGATCGCGAACCGAGAGTGCTCTTACATGTTCGCAACTTGAACGGGTTTGTAGAACGCGCTGAGAATGAATGGCCTCTTGCACGCACACAATGGACAGAAGCCTATCTCAATGCTTCCGACAAGAGCATTTCGTGGAGCAGTCGAGATGAGGAAGAGAAAATCAAGTTCGAGGCTCTTGGAGACGGCGTCACATTCACATCGCTCCCGCTTGAAAAGCAGACAGAGTTCACAGGTCCCCTTGCAGCAAAACTGTATGTATCTTCTTCTACAACTGACGCAGACCTATTCTTGACATTCCGAGCTTTTTCTCCGAATGGAAAGGAAGTTGATTTTCAGGGCACTCTGGATCCACACACGCCCCTTGCGCAGGGCTGGCTGAGGGCCTCGCACCGAAAGATAGACTTGCGCCTCTCAAAGCCTTACCGTCCCTATCATCCACACGATGAGCTTCAACCTCTTGAGCCTGGTTTGGCATACGAACTCGACGTTGAAATCTGGCCAACCTGTGTAGTGCTTCCACCTGGCTATCGAATCGCTTTAACTGTTCAAGGCCATGATTTTGCACGAGGCGAGGCTGGTGTATTTCTTGGAATATCGCTCAGAGGCTCAGGCCCATTCCTTCATACTGATCATGAAGATCGACCGACAGATGTATTTGGCGGTGAGACGACAATCTACACTGGAGGAACGAAGAGATCATTCTTGCTTCTCCCTGTAATGCCTAGCATGTGAAAGTTCTCTGAACTATTATCCGTGCTACGGGGGCAATGAGCATTGCCTGTCTTGTATTTTCTTTGGAACAGGCCAGCTTAGCGTCTAGGTGTAGTCGACTTGCTTCTTGTAAGGTAAGCTAGATACAGGAATACTGCTAGTATTACTAGAAAGACGCCCAGAAGTACTGCTTCCTCTATCGGCATACATCTTTCACACTATCACTATGCACAGCGGCCCTATTTAGCGCGACGACACGATCATCACACTTGAGAATCGTCTCCACAGTTTAACTGCTCCTGTTTACGATTGAAATCATAGCAATGAGCACCCAAAAACAGGAGCAGCCTCTGGAACGGCCAGTGTTGGAGATAATGACCTCAGAGGTGTCTGTGGTCGAAATGTGGACCACTGTCCGACAGGCTGCTTCTCTCATGGCTAAGAGTGGATGCGGTTGCCTGGTCGTTGTCCGGGGAAACCTCGCCGTGGGAATAGTGACAGAAAGAGACATCGTTCACAAAATCACGGCGGAAGGCGTCGATTCTGAGAAGGTGATGATTCAGCATATAATGTCAACCCCTCTCATCACCGTTGCAAGTAACGCGTCAATAAGAGAAGCGGCGGAGAAAATGAGTACTTATGAAATCAGGAAGATCGTTGTTGTTGACAAGGTGGGGAAGCTTGTTGGTCTAGTGACGGCCGGGGATCTGGCTCACTGGCTCGCCGAACTGAATCAGTTCTCGGATCCGGCGCTGAATGCCATAGCTAGGCTGAAAATGAAAGGCGCCGACGGTCCTTACGCCTAACTGTGTTACGCTGCCATCAGACACGATGGTCGCTTGGCTAATTGTGATTGATGGGCCACTCGTTCTGGGGTGAAATAATTGGTCTAATCCTAGGCATTGGAGCGGCGCTATACGCCGAGTTTGCAACGAGAAAACACACATAGTAAGACGAGAAATGGCTCCGCATTCCAGCTTAATGCGTGCGCCGGGAAACCGGGGAATTTGCTTGAGAATGCTCGCAGGTTCCCTTGGACTTTTGACTATTGCTTTTATGGCGCTTTGCGTATTGAAATTGTTCCTGTATATGTTTCTGCAAACAACCTGTTTGCCCCTCCGCCGAGCTCGCAACGCACCCTGTGTCCGACGGTATACTGCTCTGACTGGAGCTTCTGAGCTTTGAGGTCTGAATCCAAATTCACTCTTCCTACACGCGCCGAGGCGTCTATTGAAAGGCTGGACTCTCCTGAAAGTTTGAGCTCGATGTTTCCCACTTTCGCTTTGAAGGAACTTTCACCGTTTGATAGCGTGCCTAGGAAATTGATTGAACCTGCAATATTCCGCACATTGACATTCCCATTCACACGATCTAGATCGATAGAACCTGTCTTTGTGCCCACTTGTATAGAACCATCGCAATCTACGAGTCGGATGCTGCCCGCAAAGGTGTCGGCTGCGAGTCTACCTTGAACGCCGTTGAGTGTAATCCCTCCAGCATTGCATTCTGTGTCTAGATTTGATTGCTTTGGAACCTTTAAGCTGATGTTTGCCCTTGCGCCTATTGTCGGCCAAATTGTTCCGGGCTTTGCCCTGCATCTCACGTTGATCAGATTACCGTCTTGGAAAGCATCCCATTCGAGATAATCTGCATCCTTCAGATCAAAATCAACCACAACTTCATCAGAGTTTCCGGCATTGATCTCAATAGACCCTGGAATGCGGTTGCCGACGACAACTCGCGGAGCGTCTGTTACTTTGAAGCTCTGATGAGTTTCCCTCGAAGTGACTTTAGATTCTACACGCGTGCCGCAGGAAGGGCAGAAATTCGTCGTCTCGCCGAGCTGCCGACCACATTTGCTGCAATACGTCATTTTCCATCTATTGTGAAAGAACGTTTATCCTGAATTTAAGTTCACTCTACGCTACTCAAGAATTGGCAGTGATTTAAGAAAGAGAAATTGAGCATCTTGAAAACGTAAAATGTAACTGCTTGTTAATTCTCTATCTTTGCGTGATTTCAATATTCCTTGCTTTCTTTGTGGATCCTTTTAGCTTAAGGACATTCACGCGCGCGCCGGTGAAAATCGCGCTAGGGGGGAGAAAATAAAAAGCTAGGGAGCAAAACAAGAATTGTATTGAAACCCATTCTATATGGACATCATATACTACTTCAATTTTTTCAATTGAGGAATTGCATGTTCAGTGGTTTTCTTTGGAATTCCTGTATCTAGCTCTCTAAAGCCATTGCTTATCCTCTACTTATGAGTTGGTTTCCTATTCGGCATAAGGAACAGCTTGTTTCATAGATCTGTTCTAGAATCCATCAATCACTTTGATCTAGTACGTGCCTAACACAAATGAGGTTTAACTGAGAGATTTTACTTCTTAGGACAGAGTCTTTGACAATATGCCCGATCTCTCTTCGATGTAAATGAGAGCAAGAGTATCATCGGTCGGTTCAAAGACCATGAAAAGACCAACAATGTCCTGAAGTATTGTGGAACTCAAAATCGCAAGTACAGAGGCAGCCTGCTGGATGAATAGGCTCAGGTTTAGGCTCTTGACAATCAAGACAACGAACTTACACTGGAATTGGCTCTGTGATTCTTCTCGGTACTTCACGTGACTCTTCCATTACAAATTCTGCGACTGCATAGGTGACAAGATTCGCTGCGGCTGAGGCAATCCCTATCCAGAAGATTGGACTAGGCGTCCAAA
>DAIDAB010000040.1:4438-13094 GCA_027310845.1 bacterium
GGTTTTCATACAATTACACCTTGGAAAAGCTCGGGAACTCTGGAGGTGGAGTAATTCCCATTCAGCACTCCATACCCGCCAAGAATCGCGCCGACAATAATGAGCACCACGCCAGCATATGCAATTGCTGCTCTTGTACTTACCACACCTTCTCCCATCTTGTGAGAATGTGTACTGCGATCTCATCTGATATACCATAGACACGATCATCAAAGATGATAACCATTTCAGAGCTCGTCTTTGCATCACTTGTGAGACAATCCACTTTCTTCACGATTGCCGTTGAATCCTCACGGTATTGTCCGCAATCTTGCTTAGATGAAGAAAGGAACTTTTTTCCTCGAGAAGCTTCGGGAGAACGCAAACGTCCTGAGTCCTTTGTGGATCAATTAAAATGAGGCGGGAGCTTTCTAACCTTCGCAATATGGAACTCGTCGATCAGCTTTGTGAGTGGCTTCCAACCTCTCTGGTAGAAGGCTCCTCGAAGGGCCTTTGGAGTCATCTGCGTCTCGGTGAGTACGTCTATTATCTCCTTCTTTGAAATTTCGAGGAATTTGGAATAGTCCTGATCGTACACATTCAACTCATAGTGCTCTCTGATGTCCGTGTCCCAGGGGACGAAAAGATTCGGGACAAGCACATGAAGAACCTTCGCGCCGCATACTGGTCCAAGCTTATCTTTTAGAAAGTTGAAGGCTTCCGAGACCTGATTCTTGTGTTTCACCGGTTCCATTTCTTCAAGTTTAATTCCATTTAGAGGCTCCACGACCCGAACAGCAGGACTGACTATCTCCCAGAGCTGGCTTGGCATCTTTATCCTGTAGTTCTCCCAAAGGGGGCGCGGCATCATTCCAGATTCGCAGAGAAACCCAAAGATCTCGGAGCCCTCCCGGCTTTCGAGCGCCTCTTTGTACTCCGGTTCGCCGTATTCGTCGGAGAGAGGAAAGTTATCCACGCAAAGACAATTGTCGTTTGAGACGATGTGCCTCTTCTGCGCCGCATTAGATTCGAGGTTGTTGTAGCTGCATATCCCAAGACGCAGAAGCATAAAGTTGAGATCCGGCGATGATGGAAGCTGGGCCAAAGCGCGCGGGAACTTTGCCTTCAGCGTTTCTATATTAAACTGCTGTTCTTACTCAGAGAAATTAGTAAAGCGACTTAGTTTGAGAGCAAAAAAGCCAAAACTTCTAATCTCATTCCCTTTTCAGATCGGAGCGCAATATACACTTCGACGCAGCGAAACGCCTCTCATGTTATGAAAGAGTCGTATTCATCATTTTTCCTGCATAGATTTTGACCTTCACCGTGATCATTGCATATCAATATCGGCAATATGTGACTTTAGTTCAAGTAGCCTAACTATCTGACTCGCCCGCTCAACGAAAACATGGTCAGAATGGCGGCGCGGATTCTCCAGTCTGGATAACTGAGGATCTTTTTAATCTCCTAGACAATAGGCGCTCTTTCAGTCGCGTATTTCCTACCCTTGCGAATCCTGCCTGAGATCTTCTTCCAGTTGAGGATAATGTTATTTTCCTCACAACGGGGCTCGTAGCAATCTGAAAGCGTTAACTCAGATTTCATTCTTTTCTGCTCGATCTTTGCGGTAACTCACGCACTGATTTATCTGATAAGTGGCCCATTCATGATCCTACTTTGCATTTCATGCGAACGCCCTACCTTTCCCTCTAGGGTTTCTTCCTTCTATTCAATCGTATCAGAGAAAAGTGCTAACCTCTTCTCGAATTTCTGTCACGTAATGTCATTTCGGATAGAATTCTAGAATTCCTGCAAAGGATCTATCTTGAGGAGGGCCTCCACGTCATGAATATGATAGGGAATCCAGTTTTAAGATAAAATGTGAGAGCGGGCCTGTGGGGATTCGGACCCCAGACCACTGGATTAAAAGTCTCACCGTCTTCGCAAAAGCAAGGATACGCTGCGAAAAACACCAGTGCTCTACCTGGCTGAGCTACAGGCCCAAAGTCTCTTTCCACAAAAGCCACTGAATGCCGAATATTAAGCAATCGGAATAGAATCTTTTTGATTTCCCCGATAAGGAAAATGCGCGAAACCTTCCTGCAAAAGGTAAATGATTAAATGATGCCATTCGGACCTGTTACGCGAATCGCGAAGCACATTTCTATTGCCCAGGTAGTATAGAGATACACTACAATCGTACAAATCGGTTAGTATGTGAGACAGCACGCAGGAAATTCACTGCTGCCTTGAATGTCACTCTCGCGACCCGGGTTCAAATCCCGGCCTGGGCGCTTAATTCCTCCGGTCAAGAGATAGCATACTAAATTTAGATGGCTCTCCTGTAAAAGCGACTATCTCTTGCCTTCAATTGTAAAAGGAAATAAGGCATATGTTTGGCGGTAATTGTTATATTACCGTACTTATATTACCAGATCCACTATGGAAGTTGTTAGTGTAAAGGTCGATAAGAAGATCAAAGAAAGGATGCAACGCCTTTCGAAGGTCAATTGGAGCGAGACTATACGCGACGCCATTAGAAACAGGCTGGACGAGGAAGAAATGAAAGAACGGCATCTGGATCTGAAAGAAGTGCAAGAAGCATCTAGAATTGCAGATTCAATACGGAAACCCTCGCCTCCTGGGTGGGACTCCACGGTGGAGATACGGAAATGGAGAGACGCCCGCAAAAAGTAATCGTAGCCGACGCTTCTGTGATCGTGAAGTGGTTTGTCGAGGAAGATTATACAAAGAATGCTTTGAAGATCAAGGAAGACTATACCAGAGGCACCATTGATATTTGGTCGACGCATCTGATGCCCTTTGAGGTACTGAACGCTCTTCGTTATAATCAACAGCTAGGAGAGCAAGAGATCCAAAAGGCAGCACTTTCTCTCTCGAAGTTCAAAATCGCTCTTCATCCCATATTGGAAGAGCTTGTTGATTTGTCTGTTCGAGATGCATGGAAGTACGGGCTCACAGTTTACGACTCTAGCTATCTTGCGCTAGGCAAGACTTTCGACAAGGAGGTCTATACTGCAGATGAAAAGATGCTTGCAAAAGTTGCAGGGAAGGAAAGAGTAATTCATTTGAAAGAATACAAAGTTTCTTAGTCAGACCGAAATCTAATCCCCGCTTCGTTTTGGTCTAGAGGTGAGGATTTGAACCCGAGCATTTTTATGCCCGGCCTGGGCGCCTCACTATAGGTTCAAGTCCCTGACAGTGCTGTACAAATATTCAGATTGCGCCAAGACCATCGACAGCAGCAGCTTGCATTAAAGCACCAGCGCATCTGCGCCTATGAAGTCCATCATCATGAAGAGAGATTAAAGTCCGCTCTTGCAGCGCTGGATGAAGATTCTACGATTATTCCTACAAACAAGGAGCTCATTCGTTCCTACATCAAATATAGAGCTGCCCAGGGGCTCAGCATCCCTCGCCAGACACGCTACATCTACTGCCTCCGAAAACTGTCGAGATTCCTTGGTGGCAAGCTCTTCAAGGACGCTATGAAGGAAGACCTCATCGACGTCGTCTCGAAGATCGAAGACGAAGATACTGCTTACGAAACAAAGCACACCGAAAAGCAGTGCATCAAATGTTTCTACCGATGGCATAGAGAGAAGGGGTCCTCCTATGAAAATGCGACGGACAAAACAACAGATGCTCGATTACTTAACATAAGCAGGATACGTGAAACCAAAAATTTCGAAGATCCCTCCGTACCACTACGCTGCCATCGGGGAGCTTGGAAATAACTAGAAATCTAATCGTTCTCACTCTACCACGAGTTTCAAGGTTATCGGGACTGAACGCGTAAACGTGTCTCCCACAGGGGATGAAGTTTCGCAAAGCTTTGCCAAATTCCCAAGTTGGTCCCGCGTCGCATTTCTGCTCTTTATCCTCAAAGTGTATTCAACCTTCTGAAATCCTGGATCGGGTCCTTTGCCCCCAGCCACATACTTTGCGTAATTGAAATCACCAGAGCCTTCAATAGATAGCTTCTCAATCTCAATTCCGCGGTCTGTCGCAGCGGTTGCAAGCACATCAATCTCGCACGCGAGCAAACTTGCAAGTGCTACAGTCATGGCTCCAAAGTCACCTTCCCCACCGATGAAGATCTCTTTTTCTCCGGAGTAGACTCTTGCTCGCGTTCCCCTTACCCATTCTGCAGATAGCTTTCTAGTCACGGAACACTTTTCTGGGTTTTCTCTTGCCTCCGAAGCATCCCGCTTTACTTGATCAACTTCGAGTCCGTTTAGTGTCTCTTGCATAGGGTCATAATCCGACTCCTTATCTCTTCAGTCAATCTACAGTGAGTTTGTACTAAAAGCCTCGCTACGTTACGATTTGGGAAACGACGTAGCCCGGAAAATCAATTTTCCTCTTTTCGAATTGCAAGTCAATCGGAGGAATCCTGTGCTGGTCAGCCACCGCATTCAATCCTTCGAGGGCAAGTTTGACCATCCGTTTTGCTTCTTTTCGAAGGAAAAACCGGTCGATGATTGGTCCGATGAGCGGATATGGAGCTCGGAATCCCATGATGGCGGTAACACGTGTCTCGTCGGACCCATTCGATTCAAATCGAAACGCTAGATGCATGTTCACTCTCGCTGGAAATCCGGTGATTGCCCTCATGTCCCAAGATTCGCATTCCGTCCACTCGACGCATTTAGCCTTCCATTCCATTTCCCTATCCATGATCGTACCTTCATAGCAGGTGATTTTCCCCAAAGCATCACAGCTCGGAAGTTTGGGCAAACTCTCTATCCACGTCTTCTTTACAGGCGGAAACCACTCGGGCACATTGTAGCACCAGTCACCGTAGAAGAAGAGCTCTTTCTTATCTGCTCTAACGATTTCAGAAGCCTCGACTTGTCCCATCCTTCTCAACCCGGACCTGCTAATTTTCGAAAAACTCTTGTGGCGTCACCGCGACTTCGTAGCTCTTTGGAACAAAGGCAAGGTTTTGTTTGGCAACTTCGGAAAGGTAAATTCGTCCAGCTTTATTGAGCCACTCGTATTCCACTATGTGGAATATGTAGAGAACCGAGGCATCCTGCGGAAAGTATGGACCCTCCATCTTTCCTCCAACCTTTTCTAGAATCTGCATCTGTAATTTGTGAAGCTTATTCAGGTCGGATTGTATGTCCGTTCCATCATAATCCGCTTTCCAGAGAATAATCATGGGATGCTCACCTACTCTCCGAAGCACGACGCTTTACCGTCACTATCGTGTTCCCATTGTCGCCGGTCTTGACCGAAATTACCTCGTGACCTAGAAGACGTGCAAGCGATGGCAAATCTTCCCTCGCTGCAGGATCCCGTGTTGTCACTTCCAAGACATCTCCTGTTGCTATGGAATTGATTTGACGACGAAATTCTTGCGGCAGTCCGTTTCCACAACCAAGATCTCCGGCATCGTATTTGTGAGATGTGGCCATTTATTTCGGACACCTTTGTCTAGCTAAAGCTGGTGGCTCTTGCCCCGGCGGCAATTTCTTCGACTATCTTGGCTGCTCCGACTATGGTTGCGCCTTCGGCCAATTGTTCTTCAGTAATGCCGCGTGGTTTAGTACAGGCCCCACAAAGCCACACCCTTCCTCCATTTCCGATCAGATCAGAGTAGACCTTCGATAAAGGCGGCAGTCCTTTTGATTCGATCCCCTGTGTGCCGTTCTTCGTTCCCAGCCAAACGGCCTCGACCGTACACACAACAATTGCCTCTTGACCTGCAGTCGCCGCGACATTTGCCGCAACGAACGGAAGAGATGCTCGCTCGGGATCCTCCTTTCCATGCGTACAGTTAAAGATCAGTTTGCCGTTGTTGTTCAGCTTACTTTACACCAAATTATGCACTCAATATCTGTGAGACTTATAGTCTAGGATAGGCCGACGAGGGTTTTAGCTCCGGGAAAGCTTATTTCTTCCAAAAACCGCCGTCGCACTACGGCGTTGGGAAGATAGAAAGGGATTGGATCAGCTCGATTTCAAGATATTCAAATCAGTTGGCTTCCGTCCTTTTGGGAGATCTGCCGGAGACCTTTCGAGATTGAACCCCTGGGTGATTGCTCGGAAAGTAGGGGCTGATGGAAATACGGTCAAAGCCCGAATATCCAAGATGAAAAAGAATGGTTTCATAAAGTACTTTCAAATCTACCCGAACTACCAACTCCTAGGAATCAATGGATCGGCTTATTTGTTTGAGCTGGATGATGTCGTAGAAAAGTACGAGATAATAGAAAAGTGCTCACTCGTTGACGGGGTAGTTGAGATCCACAATTTCATCGGATCAAACATTTGCATAGATTTTACGTATCAGGACAGTCGGGACGAAAGACGCAGGCTGGACTTATTTTGCGAGTTGACGCGCTGCGCTTCACCCGAAAAGTTCTACGACCGGGTCATGCCCCAACTTGGAGGTGATAACATGACGAATTCGGACTGGCGGATAATCAAGGCTCTCAGATATGATGCCTTCAAACCCCTGCCCAAGGTGGCAAAAGAATTAGGGTTCACCGTAAAGACTGTTCGGAACCGCTTTGAAAGGATGGTTCAAAACAACGCTGTAATTATTGTGCCGATGGTAAATCCTGCCGCGATTCCCGATACGATAACCTATTCCCTCCTGATATACCCATTACCATCTAAGAAGGAATCTGTAAAGCAAAGGACGATGGAAGAGTTCGAGAACTCTTGCTTTCTAGTAGAAGATAGCTCAATTCATGCGAATGCGATGCTTTGCTTGGCTGCCCGGACGCTGTCTGAGACAGAAGACAGCCTAATCAGAGCAAGAAAGATCGAGGGAATGTTGAATGCGAAGCTTTTGGTTCTGAAGGAGATGAAAGAGTATACGCAGTGGATCGATTCTGCAATTGACAGAAAAATTGCTGAAACCACAAAGCAAGAAGAACCCTCCGTACCGAGATTGATGCTGAACGAAACAAACTGAATCTTTGGACAGGTTGGTGGTAGGAAAAACATCATCATGAGTGTCATGTCCGGCGCTTCGATCTCAGTGCAACCGCTCAGTGTGACGGCCTCGACTTTTCTTTCAGGAATGAAATTCTTCCAAGGGGTAACGTCAATAAATCTGAAGCAATCGAACCAGATTTGGTGAGCTAATCCTTCACAATGTCAGAGCGCCGAACCTAAAGTTAGACGCTCGGCGAGCGCATGGACGCTCTAAAGAGGGTTAGGATGTGAAACCGAGTATTTTACGGCATGCTAGGGCGTTCCTAGTACATGATTTAGTATCCATCTTGGAGTAGCAGAGCCCACACTTCGTTTCCTGTTAATATCGTGCTATAGGTGGAGGTATAACCTAACAGTAAGATTTAAGACTTTGCAGTTATACACAAATGTACATGCGCCTAAAGAGCAAAGTAGGCCCAAAGGGACAGGCAGTAATTCCAAAGGAAGTAAGAGATATTCTGGGCATCGCTCCCGGAGATGAGGTCTTCTTTGAGATAGGCGATAAGGAGGCAAAGGTCAAGCCAGCAAAAGGAAGATCTAGTGTTTCGGAGCTGATTGCAATCGTTCCAAGCAAGAGTAAGATTTCAAAAGACATCGATGTTAAGAAGTTAATACTTTCAGAGACATCAGAGGTCTAGATACAGTTATGGTTTATCTCGATTCCAATGTCTTTGTTTACGCAGTAACCCATGACCCTGCAAGGTATGGTAAAGCCAAGAAGGCAATTGCGTTTCTAAGGAGTATTGAGGAAGGCGAGATCGAAGGGGCGACATCCTTTCTCACCTGGGATGAATTGATTTGGGTTGTATGGAAACTAGAAGGAAGGGACGCGGGGGTTCGCTCCGGCGAAGCATTGCTCAGACTCGATAATCTTGCAATTTTACCTGTAAACTTTTCAGTAATGCATAAAGCTCAGGAATTGATTGAGAGATATCAGTTAAAGCCTCGAGATTCGATACACGTCGCTAGTGCTCTGATGGGTGGAGAGAAGGAAATAATCAGTGATGATGCAGAGCTTGATATTGTCAGAGAAATAAAGAGACGTTCGCTTAACTAGCTTGGTCTCTTGCGGTCCAACTTATCGAGCGCGAGCCAATGTACGCTATCTATTCGGAACGCTACCACACCCAAGGTCGAGTTAGATAGTCGGCAGCCACTCAGACGCTCTAAAGAGAGTAGGATTTGAATCCGAGTTTTTTTTGCCCGGCCTGGGCGCCTATACTTCGGGTTATATTCCTGTTCGTAAGTTAGACTCCAAGCGCCGCACATTGAGCACAAATCAATGAAAGAGTCTGCAGAATTCCAAAGCGACCAGTCAGCCGACAATATCGTCAACTGTGTTCGCGTTTACTCGTTTTGACAATCTGTAGGTGCAAGTTCTGTCCTCGCGGAGGAATGCACATCGGAGCGGAAACTGAATAGCGCCCAGACGTGACAGTCACCGTAGTTACCGAATTTTGTAGATTGCCAGTCAAGCATTAAGAATCGTCCGACTCTTTCCATCGAAACGAGAGAGATTCTCATGAGTCTATTTAACCAATTATCATTTACTGTCGTAACTATTTATAGTCGCGACATTTTATGATTCCCAATGAATCAGACCGAAATTCGAGTTCTCCGCCTTCTTAAAGCAGCTAGTGACCACTCTACAAAGGTTGGGAATTTAGCAAACGGACTCAAGATCACGCGTAGATCTGTCGAA
>DAIDAB010000041.1 GCA_027310845.1 bacterium
CTTCAATTGACTGTGCACTTGCCGCGGAAGGTTTTGTCGATTCTCCAGATAGTCTCCGTGTTCTTACTGACATAATTCTTACAACGCCTCTCGAAAAATTGATGGGTTAATCTGTGTTTGATTCGAAGTGATTTATGGGTTATCCGGAAAAGCTCGACCAATGATCACAAGTTCTCCGCCACGAGTCAGGTTGCCAAGAAGGATGCCACCTGAATTGCCTACGAAACCTGAGCTCACGAACGGAATGCCTCCATTAACAGTTGCGGGTTCAGGCTCGACCTTCAGAGTCCTTCTTATTATTTCGATCTCAGATTCACTCGCATTAGGATGAACTATGGCGCCGACGTTGGTTGCGGCAACCATGGAGCCGACCTGAACAAAACGCCCGATTCGCATCTGCTTCACAGGCACTCCAAGCGTTTGCTCGATCGTGCGGACATATTCTTCGCCAACGATGTCTGATACTACTGCGCCGTGATCGTTTGCGGAAATTAGGTTACCCACAGATGTGAATCTCGAACCAAGCTTTGCGATGTTGAGATGTGTCCGCCTCTTCAGTGTATCAATCTCGTCGTCATCTGCGAGTCTTGAAACAACGATTCCGTTGCGATTCATTACAGCTAATGGACCGAGCAACCTGGATCCGGCGATCGATATCTGAACAGCCTCCACCTTGAGCAGCTCCGAAATCTTGGCACATTTTGTCAAAGCTAGTCCTCTTGGCACAAGACAAAAGTTGTCATTCGATCTCATGAATACTCCAATGTTTGGGCTTCGGTAAATGTCGAAGGGATTGATTGAGAATGGCATTGCTTGAGCTGCTCCTTGTTACGCTTCTTGAGACTACGACTGAAAATCGAAGAATGAATATTGCCAGAGTCCGCCAGTTGGCAAGCCTGATACAGTCATTGATTTTCGTCCAAGAGTTCCCTGTAAAACGAGGCGCATTATGCTTTTGCCCCACATCATCAGCGGAATGGATAATACCTCGCTTCGATGTCTTTGAAGTTTCAGGTAGTCAAATTGAGAACCGGTTCGATTGGGAGCAGAGACGTCGAGACATTGATCAATACTCTTGTCGAGCCCAAGAAGAGTGTGCTTGGGAGTCTGAGGAAGCGTCTTCTCGAGATTGGTTTCGCCGAAGAGGCAGGTTACGATGCAATTAACGTAGAATCGTACGTAGCTTACTCCTTAGCTGGAGAAACAAAGTTCCTCTTTAAACACAAATGGAGCCTTTCAGTTACATTGTTGTTGAAGAATAAGGAGGAAAGAACCGCGCTCACCAAAGAGGTCTCCGAAATAGGAACCTTAGAATTTAGCAGAAACGAAGATGACGGAACAATCTGGACAGAACTAGATCCACAGGTACAAGGAGATCAGATATTCCGGATCGCGCAATACTTTTTCAGTCAAAAAATCTAGCGTGCGATCAGGCCGCGAAACAAAACGAACATTGCAAATGGAAAAGACAAGACAACCTGACAGTGGGTCAAGACTTAAATAGAAATCTAAACTCAAATGTTGAGGGTTCTCGTCTCGAAATCTACTTCAAAGCCGCTCAAGCTAGTTCTTGAGGACGGCGAAGTGTTTGATGGACTTTCCTTTGGCTCAATTCATTCTTCTCCTGTGGTCGGCGAAGTAGTATTCAACACAGGTATGGTCGGCTACACTGAGGCAATGACCGATCCTTCCTACTCTGGGCAAATACTTTGCTTCACCTATCCACTGCTCGGGAATTATGGCGTACCTGATTATGTAGAAGATGCAAACAATATTCTCGTTAACTTTGAGTCATCAACGATCCAAGTCAAGGGGGTGATTGCTAACCGAGTATCCAACGATCCGAGCCACTTTGAGTCAACCCGCTCCCTTGGAGCGTGGATGCAAGGCGAAAGCATTCCTGGCATCGAAGGACTCGACACACGCGAGCTCACCATTCACCTGCGCGAGAGAGGGGTGATGCTTGGAGCAATATCATCTGAGGTCGACATTGCAAAACAAGCTATTGCAAACGCCCAGGATTATTCCACATTGAATTTCTGCTCGACTGTGAGCACAAAAGAGCCGAGGAAGCTAGGGAGAAATGTCAGGGGGAGAATAGTACTCATCGACTGCGGGGTCAAGCTTAACATTGTCCGCTCGCTCGTCCTACGAGGATTCGAGGTGACATGGTTGCCCTATGATTCGCCATACGACCTAGTGATGTCTTCAAAACCCAATGGCATCGTGTTCAGTAATGGGCCTGGAGATCCGAAGGTCTGCATTCCTGCGGTGGAGTTGTCTCGCCTGGCGGTTGAGGACTCGATCCCGACTCTAGGTATTTGCCTCGGGACCCAGATAATTGCGCTCTCGCAAGGAGCTGACACTTTCAAGCTAAAGTATGGGCACAGGGGTCAAAACAAGCCGTGCATAGATCTAAAGACCGGAAGATGCATGGTCACTAGCCAAAATCACGGCTATACAGTCGAGGAAAAATCTCTTGCGGGCACGAACCTAGAACCCTGGTTTGTGAACGCTGATGATCACACTCTGGAAGGACTGATCCACAAAACAAAGCCGTGCATTTCTGTTCAGTTCCATCCGGAGGGCTCTCCAGGGCCGTTGGATCCGTCATACGTCTTTGATGTCTTTGCAGATCAGATCAGGAGGGCATGAGTTGAGTTGCCTCTAGACAGCACGATAAGAAAGGTTATCATCTTAGGCAGCGGCGCGATAAAGATAGGCGAGGCCGGCGAGTTTGATTATTCCGGATCACAGGCCCTAAAGGCCCTTCATGAAGAAGGAATCCAAACAATACTTGTGAATCCCAATGTCGCAACAATTCAAACAGATCCTAGGCTTGCGGATAAGGTCTACTTTCTCCCGGTGACAATCGAGTATGTTGAACAGGTCATCGAACAGGAAAGGCCAGATGCCATCCTGCTAAGTTTTGGAGGGCAGACCGCGCTGAATTGTGGAATCAGTCTTGCGCAAGCCGGAGTTTTATCGAAGTACAACGTCCGCGTTCTGGGAACGCCGATCAGGGGAATCGAGCTCACCGAAGATAGGGACCTCTTCAAGAAGACTATGGTCGAAGCTGGTATCGATGTACCAGTAAGTGAAGCTGTCTACAATGTCGAAGATGCAAGAAAGGTCGCAAGCAAGATTGGATACCCGATAATAGTTAGAGTAGCTTTTACACTCGGCGGGAGGGGTGGAGGTGTCGCATTCAACGAGTACGAGCTTGACAACATTGTTGAGAAAGGACTTGCAAACAGCATTGTTCATCAGGTTCTAATAGAAGAATACGTTGGCGAGTGGAAGCAGATCGAATACGAAGTCATGCGTGATTCAAATGACAATTGCATCACTGTTTGCAACATGGAGAACACACTTGCGATGCGCGTCCACACGGGCGATAACACTGTAGTCGCGCCTTCGCAGACAATTTCTAACCAGGAGTATCACTTTCTTAGAGGAATTTCAATACGGGCAGCGAGAGCGTGCAACATAGTTGGAGAATGTAATATCCAGTTCGCTCTAGACACGAAATCAAAGCGATACTACGCCATCGAAATTAATGCAAGGCTCTCAAGATCTTCGGCGCTTGCCTCGAAAGCGACAGGGTATCCCATTGCATACGTTGCTGCGAAAATTACGCTTGGATACAATCTTGCAGAGCTAGTTAACAAAGTCACGGGAGTCACCTCCGCATGCTTTGAGCCTTCTCTTGACTACATCGTTGTGAAGATGCCTCGTTTCGACTTCAGGAAGTTCGAACGAGTAAGGAGGGAGCTCGGCAGCCAGATGAAGTCAGTAGGAGAGGTAATGGCGATAGGGCGATCTTTCGAGGAGGCGGTTCAGAAGGCAATACGAATGCTTGACATTGGTCGTGACGGTGTCATGGACTATAAACCGCTCGGCTCTGTTGAGCTGATAGAGAATGCATTGGTTCACCCCACAGACGCAGTTTACTTCCATATAGCCGAAGCGCTAGCTTTTGGATTATCCGTGGATGAGGTCTCGAGGCTTACCTGGATGGATCATTGGTTTGTTTCGAAGATCAAGAATATTGTGGACTTGGACAAGGAGCTGATCTCTTTGAGGGGAAAGGAGATCTCTCAAGAGGCCATGACAAAGGCAAAGAAGCTGGGATTCTCTGATTCGTGGATTGCAATGAGAGTTGGGACTGAAGAGAAGAGCATTCGCGAACTTCGAAAGAAGCTCGTTGGGGGCCCATTCGTGAAGACAGTGGACAGCCTTGCTGCAGAGTGGCCAGCAAAGACAAACTACCTGTACACTAGCTATGATGGAAGAAAGCACAATGTCTCTTTCGAAAAGCCGTCTCATGGGCAAAACGGGAAGATTGTCGTTTTGGGCGCCGGATCCTACAGGATTGGAAGCTCGGTCGAATTTGACTGGTGCACTATGAATATGGTCTGGTCTCTACAGAAGAATGGCTTTGAAGTAATTGTGGTTAATTGCAATCCGGAAACTGTATCGACTGATTACGACATGAGCGACAGGCTCTACTTTGAAGAGCTGACTCTCGAGCGGGTTCTTGACATTTGCGAAAATGAAGATCCGAACGGCATCGTGTGCTGCGTCGGCGGGCAGGTTGCAAACAACCTGATTCCGAAGCTCGCCAAGTACGGAGTCAGAATACTCGGAACCGCTAGCGAAGATCTTGATGGGGCGGAGGACAGGGCAAAGTTCTCGAACTTGCTCGATCGGCTTGGAATCTCACAACCAAAGTGGATTGAAGTCACAACGAAGGAAAAGGCACTCGAGTTTGCATATGAAAACTATCCTGTCATTGCACGCCCATCATACGTCCTGAGCGGAGCTGCGATGCGTGTGATATGGACTGAGAAGAACCTTGAGGACTTTCTCGCAAGCGCCGCCGAGGTGTCACCGGATCACCCTATGGTGCTGAGCAAATTCATAAGGAATGCAAAGGAGGCAGAAGTTGACGCAGTGAGCGACGGGGAAAACGTTATCATTGGTGCAGTAATCGAGCACGTAGAAAAGGCAGGTGTGCACTCGGGGGATGCCACTATGCGTATTCCTGCGAGTGGCCTCACGGACGAAGCACAGAACAAAATCGTGGATTATACGAAGAGAATAGCAAGAGCACTGCGGATCCGAGGGCCATTCAATGTACAGTACATCGTGAGGGGAAGCGAAGTCCTCGTGATCGAATGCAATCTTAGGGCGTCAAGGTCGATGCCCTTCGTCTCTAAGATGAAGGGTGTGAACCTAATGGAGGCAAGTGCAGACGCGCTGATAGGCAAGTCCATTGAAAGGCACCTGCGCCAATTTCCTCCCACCTTCAAAGTGGGTGTTAAAGTACCTCAGTTCTCCTTCATGCAGCTCGAAGGCGCAGATCCATTGCTAGGCGTTGAGATGCAATCAACTGGAGAGGTAGCTTGCTTTGGGGAGAACTTTTTTGACGCCTACTGCAAGGCCCTTGGCTCTTCTGGCTTCAAGATTCCTAGGGAGGGAAGCGTGTTTGTGAGCGTCGGAGGAACCGAGCTGAAGAAGAGAATTCTGAATGCTGTGCGCAAACTTTCCGAAATGGGGTTCAAGATATTTGCAACCGAGCACACCGCGGAATTCATGCTGCGCCATGGTCTCTCTGAAGTGACAATCCTCTATAAGATAAGCGAGAAGGAGAGAAAACCAAATGTCAGCGACTATCTCGCCGAAAGGAAAATCGACTTGATCATCAACATTCCCAATAGCATTGCCCTAGAAAAATTTGCTGACATGCAGGAGGACGAATACAAGATCAGAAGAAAAGCAGTGGAACTTGGGATACCCGTACTGACCAATGTGGAGAATATCGATGTGTTCGTCAAGGGTCTGTCTTGGCTAAGGACTAGGGAAATAACAATATCCCCACTGAGCTCACAATATCGAAGCTATTAGAATACTCTTGCTTCTGGACTGTGAGTTTATGGAGGGGGCAAGGCTCCCTCTAGATCTGCTTGCATCATCTCATACGATCTACGTACGAAATACGTTTCGTAGAGTGAAATGTGCTGGTCTTCAATGTTCATTAGATACTCATGGACTCTTTGTGCTGCCTCTCTTCCCGACCCCATAGCCTTCACCACTAGCGTTTCACCAGTGACGACATCGCCGGCAGCGAAAACCCCTCTCATCGAGGTCTTGAAGTGGTCATCTACTGCGATTGAGTTCTTCCTTCCTGTCTTAAGGCCTTCTTTTAGTTGGAGGAATGAGTTGGGTCCTCGGCCAACAGCAAGTAAAACGCTGTCACAGTCCATGAAGAAATCCTTTCCTTTAACAATCTGAGGCGAACGCCTCCCAGTCTGATCTGGCGGTCCAAGCTCCATTGTGTTCATTCTGACTTTCGTGAGCCTCTTTCCTGAGGAAACATATTCTGCAGGATCTGCAAGGAATATAAACTCGACGCCCTCTTCTCTTGCTTCCTGAACCATTATCGGGTCTGATGGCATTTCCTTCTCAGTACGCCTATAAACCACTGTTACGCTTCCCTGGGTTAGGCGTTTTGCTGTCCGCGCACCATCTAGAGCGCTGTCCCCTCCGCCGATGACAAGAATCTTCTCTCCAAGTATGCATGTTGGATTCGCGACGTAGCTCACAACGCTTTTGCCGTATACGGCTTCGAGAAACGCATAACAGTCGTAGATTCCTTGTGAGTCGATACCTGGCGTATCCAGTTTGACAGGATCCTTCGATCCTGCGGTGATTAGGACAGCGTCAACTTCGTCAGAAAGAAGCTGGGAGAGGGAGATGCCGCTTCCAACTATCACTCCGGTTCGCGTTGCCACTCCAAGCTCAGAGATACTCTGTATCTCATAGCTGAGCACATCTTTTGGCAGGTGAAAATCTGGGATTCCATACTGGGCCGTCCCACCTAGGTTGCCAAACTGCTCATAGATTGTGACTGCATGGCCGTACCGCCAAAGGAGTTCAGCTGCCGCAAGTCCGGCAGGCCCGCCACCTATGATCCCGACACGCTTCCCTGTCTGCTCTTTGCTTTGTTCAGGTGAGGGCTGCTTTGATTCGCGTTGCTCCCAGTCTGCGACGAATCGTTGGATCATGCCAATAGAGATTGGATCACCGTCCCAACGCATAACACACGCATCTTCGCAGAGGCTCTGCAGTTGCGGGCAGCACCTTGCAGTAACGCCAAGTAGAGGATTAGTATCCCTGATCCTTTTGTAGGCGGTCGAAAGATCTCCGCGGGAAACTGCCTCGCACATTCCTCTGACGTCCATTTGAACAGGGCACGCGTCTATGCAGACTGGCGTCCCACATTGAAGACAACGTTTCGCCTCGTCCTGAACCTCTTCCATTGTATAGGGTTGCTGCACTTCGGAGAAATCCTTGACCCTTTTCGAAGGATCAGACTTTGGGAAGGGAAAAGGACCCACTCTCTTCGGGCTAACGTTTGTACTCATCCGGATTCACCATTAAATTTGAAATACGCCTTCTCAATTGGTGCGAATCTTCCAGCTCGCTGTAGTATAGAGAAGGAACGCAGAAGCAGAAAGCGGAAGGCCGATGTCAAGAAGTTCATTCTCCAACCATACTCTGTGACCATCATGTCCAATACCTGAGATTTCACCAACTGGAACACCTCTGAACCTTCTTAACCTGCTCCTAGTCTCTGAATCAACTTCGCTCGGGTCTTCAAACGGAAAGTTGTCGAGCCTGCAAATGTATTTTGGACCCTTGTGGATATGATGCTGCATTCTTCCCTCTGGAACGTTCGACAACATGTACATCTTTCGATTATGAAAGAACAGGTGGTCTCGAATTTTGAGAATTTCTCGAGCTACGGACATTGAATTGGATCTCGGGCTAGTCGTCTTCACAATTATCGAGAAAGGACGATATTCGCCGTCGACTCTCTGGCTGAGCCTCCACGAATCGCCGCCGCTAGAAAAAAGCAGTGTGTCGCCTGTGAGTTCCCTCTGGATGGTGGCCACAACAACGCGATCCCTGAAAACTTTCGCAGACGAGAATTGTCCAAGTTCTGATTTCACAGAATATTCCACAGGCATTGCAATTCCTCTAGGCCGATTCATGAGTCAGGGGTATATTCATCTTGGCGGATGTTTCAATGTTCTTATCTATGTTATGCCGTTTGAGAGATCCAAAGTTGATTGATGAAGTTCTTGTCTATTGCGTTAGTTCTGCGGCGCTTCTTTCTCTGTGGCCGCTAGCTTGGAAAATGGAAAAACTGACCATTCTTCGCATGGTCATCGCACTTTTTGTATGGGATAGCGTGTTGACCATCGAGGCAGCGTATTATGGAAACATTCTGTTAATCGCTATTTTGCATGTGATCACAATCCCTGCACTGCTTTCTCTTCTGTACTTCGATCTTATTAAGCAGGGCAAGAGCTCCTACACCTGTTTTGTCTGCTCTAAGCCTATCCTGGCAGTCGAGCAAATGGAAACGCTCTCCCGAATTGTCGAGGGTGCCGAAACCAAGTTCGCGGCGCATACATTTTGCCTTGATTTGGGACGAAAGGAGAGGAAGGTTATTTCACGAAGAAACTTCAGGCGTGGAATACCTGAATAAACGCTAGCCGTACATCGTCGTCTTTTTCTCTCCTCGCTTGCCTTGATTCTGTGCGAGCTTACTGTATTGCTCGGCAACTGCGTTGAGATCCGTATTCAACTGAGCAACACTCTCCTCGAGTATTTCTGTGCCTACATTCAACTGATAAGCGGTATTGAGTGTTTGAATAAGTGTGAGGACTGCGCCTGGGTCAGGGATAGTCACTGAAGCATTAGTGATGATTGAGAGACCTTCGACTCCTCTTGAAAGACACTCGCAAAGCATGCTTCCTCCAACGCCAGCTATCAGAGCAGAAGATGCTTTTTCGATCCCTTGTGCCTTCAGATACTCGCTTTTCTTCTGACTGGCGACGCAACAGGCCTCACGTTGATCTGGTATTTCCTGAACTGGTCGCCCGTCGAGAATTACCAACTCTCTAATGCGAACTCTGTCTACCAGCCAATGCATTAGGGCAGAGGATATCTCGTATAGTCCCTGAGAGTCTATTGGCACTTCACATATCATTACGACAAGTTTGCCATTCATGCCTCTGTATATCCTGAAAGGATGGCGAAGTTTCCCTCCAACGAAGACTGTGACCGGTGGGATGTGTTGCGAACTCACGTGTGCTATCTGATGAAGCTTGAGCTGTTCGATCAGATAGCTTGCAGATATCAGTCCGGCAATAGAGGGACCTACGAACCCTCCAATGACGATTGGTCTGTCGTAATCCTGATCCTCAAGTTCCACGATTTTGGTTGCAAGAATGCGATCGCGCGCCAAGGTCGGTCTTATTGAAATCATCTAGTCTTTAATATCAACCTTAATTTCTGCATTGAGACCTTAAAATACGCATTCTGATAAGAACATTCCTGACACTATCTTGTCCTATCTTCAATGTCTTGGGAATTGCGGCGCTGCTTGCCCCTTGCAAGGCCACCCCTTCGAGCAACTGCTTGCCTCGTTTCAGGAGATGCAGCTTGCAATCCTCTCTTCGAATGTGGTGCCTCTCCGCCAGCCTTTGCAACACGCTCCTTTGTCTCTTCGGAAGCAGAGGCAAGGCCACGTTTGTTCACAGAATGCTGCTGTGACAAGAGTGTGAAGATCTCCAATTCCTGAGTGCTTTGGCCATATTTAGTGCTTGTGAAACGAATTTCTAGAGGAAAGGAAGTGAAGTCAAAATTCTGTTGAGCCCCGATGTCGAAAAGGGGCAAGTCCAGATTTTCAAGAATATGAATGAGAAGATGTTTTCTCCTGCATGTGACAAGAAAATGGTTGTAGGATGAATCTCAGAGATTTCGCTATGGCCAGGAATGAGTCTGCTGACTTGTCGGCGAAGCCCAGTAAGAGAATGGATAGATGAGGTAATGCGTTGTGGCTATTGAAGTGGGCTCGAGTATTTGTAAAGCTTGCACTGTTGGCGAAACTATCTGCCACTGCATTAACAGGATGCTTGATTCGGATTGTACCCATTGGCCGCCTGGCGTGAAATTGACTGTTCCCATCGGGGTCTGGAAAGTTTGTGTTCTTAGAGCCTGTCTGATCGCAGTATTGGTAAGGTTACCTGCGGCAGCAATAGCATCTGCGGCCACCAGAACCTCAGTGTAATACACGCCTTCGAGTGTAGGTGGGTGCCCGAATGCAGCCATATAATCACTAACCAGGACCGAATTGCTCTCATTGTGCCCAAGAAGCATGCCTGTGTACGGCACCGCTGGTTGCCAAGGGAATGCTGACATTACACCTGAAGAGAGGTTGCCGAGACCTCCAAGGCTAGTCACCGCAAACGGAGCGACTGCGGTTCCGCGAGTGAGGAGCCAAGCATCCGGAGTGAATCCGTTTTGTTTGGCTGTGTTCAGCATCATCACGGCGTCTGGTGGTAGTGGAAGGCCGTAAACTGCGCTGACGTTTTGAGCCTTTGCGGCTGTTATGAAACTTGTCATCTCAGATTGGCTGAGCGGAGTGAAAGTTGTGTCAGAGCATGTGCACACAGTATATCCAAGCTGTTGGGCATATGCCTCGCCCGCTTGATTGTTGTACTGGGCCGCTGGATCATTCGCTTCACCAAAGAAGGCAATCTTAATCGAAGAAGATGCTGGTATTTCAGTCTTGAACCAATTCAAGAAGATGTGAGCTTCATTGGTCTCGTTCTCAAAGGGTGCGAAGATCCACGCATTGCTGCAAGGACTTGCGCACGTTTTAAACGCTGAAATGTATACGGGTCCAATATACGGAATCTGATTTTGACTCGAGAAACTCTGAGCGACAGAGTCTTGCACGCCCCCAAGCTCACCGAGAATCACGGTCGAGTGGTATGTCGAGACAAGATCTTGGAGATTTGTCAGACCAACCGTCGGATTAGATTGATCATCGAGAACAACAAGTTTCACTAACACGTGTGTACCGTTCGCGAGAAGAATTCCACCAAGTGCGTTGATATCACTGACTGCCTTGTTCAAAGTCCAGTTTTGTTCCACACCAAAAGCCTGCAGATTTCCTGTAAGCGATAGAGTTGCTCCAAATGTGATCGTATGAGTAACATTGCTTGACGTTCCTGGGTTATAGAAGAAAACAACAGCAGCTACGGCTGCGATAATTACTATAATGATTACAATAACGGCGGCAGCAACAGTTGAAATCGACAACTTACTCGAAGTGGGCCTCTTCATGTTCTCCGCACACGCCAGTTGCCTATTATTTAAGGAGAACGAGACTTGGTTGCTGATGAGGATTCAGTGACAGGTACGCGCGTGTTTTGATGAGGAACTCTTCTGATAAGTCTTGATATATATGGAACAATGCCCTTTGGCAACAGAACTGCCACAAGCATAATCAAAACTGAGAAGATCAGCGTTTCAAGGGTGCTGCCTGGAAAGAACTCGTTAAGATAGTAATTCGGGATGCTGAATATCAACGCTCCTACGATCGGCCCTTCAAACGTGCCAGACCCACCGATTACCACCATGAAAATGGGGAATAGCGAATAGGTGAGGTCGTTAAAGCTCCCAGTATTGAATGATTGAATATATCCAACTAAATACGCACCAGCTAAAGCAGCGATGACCCCGCTTATTGCAAGAGCAAGAGATTTGTACGATAGGATATTCACTCCCAATGAGGCAGAGGCAATCTCATCGTCGCCTATTGCCCTGAGGGCGATTCCAATTCGTGATCGCATCATGAAGAAGATTCCAAAAATGGTAAGTCCAGTTAGCGCAGTTCCGATCCAGTAAAGTTGCATCGGTGACGGAAGGCTCTGTATCGGAGCTGTGAAATTTGACTGCCCGCGGGCAGACAGTTCGACCAGTGGTTTCAATATTATTGGGACGACAAGCGTTCCTATGGCAAAATAATCACCGCGAAGTCTGAACGTTGGAATTAGGGCAAGTCCCAAAAGTGCTCCGGATATTCCAGCGGGAATCACTGCCAAGACAAATGGGACACCAGATAGAAGCGCCAACTCAGCAACTGCAGAACCCAAACCAAAGAACGCTACAAGTCCAAGATTTAGCAACCCGGCGTATCCTCCTACAAGATTCCAGCTCTCGGCGAGCATGATCCACATGAAATACACCACATAGACGGTTAAGGAAGGAAAATCTGAAGCTCGCAAGGTGAGTGGATAGACGCCTACGATAATCAGGAGCACGAGAACTACGAGTGGCGATATCCAATGAGTCTTTGAGACGATTCCAAAA
This sequence comes from bacterium, assembly GCA_027310845.1. GTDB lineage: Archaea > Thermoproteota > Nitrososphaeria > Nitrososphaerales > CADDZS01 > JASHOD01. The sequence goes on from DAIDAB010000041.1 coordinate 12,238, forward strand.
CTGCGGAACTTCAATTAGCCTGCTTACCACCGATTGACTTTCGAATTCCAAAGAATCGAGTTCCAATAGTGCCATGAAACAACCCGTTGGGTTTGACCATGAGCACAACAAGAAAGAAACCAAATGCAATAACAGATCCCAAGTCTTTTGACACGGATACCCCAGTCAGCATTTCAAAAATGACAAAGTTGGAGATGTTGAGAATGAGTCCAATGATGAATCCGCCAATCAGAGTTCCAAGCATGCTTCCGACACCTCCAATAATGATGACTGCGAGAATCAAAGGCAAAAGAGATTCATCTCCCGCAGTAGCAGTTACAGGAGTAGTGAACGCATAGACTCCACCCGCAACACCGGCAAGGGCAGAACCAAGAACGAATGTCAGGAGACGCGTGACCCTTGTGTCAATACCAGAAAACTCTGCGGCTTGAGGATCTTGCGCTGTTGCTCTGATCGCTTTGCCATAGTATGTTCGTGCTAGGAAAATGTGTAGCAGTGGGATCAATACAATGGCAATTACGAACGCAATCAAAAGCGGTTCTGAAATTACAAATGGGCCCACCTTCAGGGCCGAGCTCGTGAGGGAAGTATTCTGCACCAACACCTCTTCAGAGCCAGTCGGGTTCAGTGGTGGTAGGAGTGTAAGCCGCAAAGTTCCGAAGCGAGAAGAAACCGCAAACGAAAGGCCGTTTGTTATTATGTACTCGAGAAAAATAGAGAGACCGAAAGTCGCAAGAAGAGGTGCTTCGAATCCGGTGCTCTCTATTTTGTATATGAGC
>DAIDAB010000042.1 GCA_027310845.1 bacterium
CTCGTCATAACATACTGATCCAATCGCAAATAGTCGATTACTGGTTCTTTCTTCACCCAGCTCTTTGCCATTCGAAAAGGGATCTTTATCTCCGATCTTGTGTACTCGGAAAACTTCATCTCTTTACCAAACAGACTGCTGCTCTTGGAATCCAGCAGGAACTCATAATGTATCTCACTAGCACAATCATATTTCGAAAAGGCTGAATAAGCGCCGTCAAGCAACTTCACACTAATTGACTTGTCGAGCAATCGCAGAGGGCTAGTTGACAGAAAAACCTCAAAGCACTTAATTGTTCTGGCCTTCTCTATCCTTGCCCTTGAAAGATGCTCCTCGAGCTCCTTTCTTGCCTGCGCTTCGACTTTTTCTTTGATTTGCTCAATCGCCGCGTTGGAAAAGCTCACAACCTGCTTTGAGAGGTCCTCAGTCCACTCATTACCTATTTCTTCAGTCATGCTGTGAATGTCGGCAGAAAACTTGTCACAGAGGTGGTCTAGGTCTTCTTTTGTCTTCTCTTTCTTGGCTTTTGTATCTTCTATCTTCGCCATGAGATCAGTGTGGTTTTTCGCATATCTCGTGGCGTCCACCAGGCTTGCAAATGCAAGGTTAAGCCCGGTAGTCTCTAATGAAGAAACCAGACCTTGGCTTGACTCCAATTCTGAAACAACAAGTAGATGCTTGTCTATAAAACCTTACTCTCTTTCACACAAATTCTTTACTTCATGGTGCCAAAACAGATAATTTGAGTATATTGGGTGCGATATCTGAATAATATTTCAGAGAGAGGACGTTCTGATGCTATTTCGAAAAGGAATTATCTCAGTTACCACACATTTTATTTGTGCCAGTTTGCTCTAATTGCAAGAAACTGATTGGCTAAAAAAAGTTCATAAAGCATGGAAGCGCTGCTGTGCGAAACCAAAAAGCTAACCCAGCTACAGACTCCCATAACGCTTAGCCGATTTCCACTGCAGAGAGAAATCAATGTTCTTGCTCACCTATATCGTCAATTGCATGCGCTGAATTTCGAAAAAACTATGGTTTATGGGGTTTCGAATTTTTCGCATTTGGAAAAGAAAGGGAATGTTGTGGATGAGCGCCGACCGAGGGCCGAGCATAGACTGGTAGGAGCAGACAAGTCCGTTCTTGATCTTCTTGAAGAGATGAAGCTAGCGGCCGAGCTCGACAAAAGAAATGAGAGTATCGAGGAGCAGCACAGAAAGTGTAAGAAGACTGCGAGAAAAAGATTTGAGCTGCTTTTTGGATGAATCGTCTTTCGTTGAAACCGATCAGATTTGATTCTGACTATCAAGGGGAGCAAGTACTTGCGAAGCTCTTGAATGGGGGAGTCGTTATAGATTGTGAACCAGTGAAGAAACAACTGCTACGTTTTGGCACCCTATTTGACTGTCCTCAACGTATCCTTTAGAGTGTTGTTCGGAAAGAAAGTGGCAAAGATAATGGATTCGACACTCATCAGGCGCGCGAATGATTGGACTGAGCGATTCTGTGGAATTAGGACCAAGGAATGAGTGGGGAGTCTTGCGCCACCATACAAATCGAACACAACGATTTTTTAATAGCGCCGAGACAGCACGATTCCCACAAATAGACAATAGAGAAGAAAGATCTGCAAATGAACACAGAAGAAGATCTCAAACCGGAAACAGTGGATCAAGTTCAAAAATCAACTGTTGAACGACTAGAAGAAATGAACCGCATCGCAGAACTCGGAGGGGGCACCGAGAAGGTCGAGGAACAACACAAGAAAGGAAAGAAGACAGCTCGCGAGAGGATATCGTTACTTCTCGATGAAGGCTCTTTTGTAGAAATTGATAGGTTTGCAGTCGGCCAAATAAGCGAGCCGAACGCAAAGAAACAGTACGGTGATGGAGTTGTCACAGGCTACGGCACGATAGATGGTCGGACTGTTTTTCTTTTTTGTCACGATTTTACGGGATTTGGCGGATCGCTAGGTGTAATGTTTGGAAGAAAGGTTGCAAAGGTGATGGATCTTGCCCTCAAGGCAGGCGTTCCAATAATTGGTTTGAATGATTCGGGTGGGGCGAGAATTCAGGAGGGAGTCCAAAGCCTTGCCTCTTACAGCGAGATTTTCTTTCGAAACACAATTTCTTCCGGAGTAATACCGCAAATCTCTCTCGTTTTGGGCCCTTGCGCGGGGGGAGCAGTGTATTCCCCAGCCATGACTGATTTCGTAATAATGAGCGAAAAATCAAGCTACATGTTCATCACGGGACCGGATGTAGTAAAGGCCGCGCTGGGTCAGGATGTCACTTTTGAAGAGCTTGGCGGACCTGATCCTAGTTCGGGTGAAAGCGGCGTGGCACATCTTGTAGCCAAATCTGAGGAGGATTCATTCGAACTCGCCCGGCGCCTTCTCTCTTTCCTTCCGTCAAACAACTCTGAGCGTCCTCCGAGTGTCAAGCCTTCAGATGATCCAAACAGAGTGGATTTGTCTCTTGATTCTATTGTTCCAAATGATTCGAACAAGCCATATGAAATGAAGCGGGTTATCTCAACAATAGTTGACGAAAATGACTTCTTCGAAGTGCTAATGCGGTGGGCTCCAAATATCATTGTGGGGTTTGGAAGACTTGATGGCGAGAGTGTCGGGATTGTTGCAAATCAACCTTCTTATCTTGCGGGTGCTCTTGACATCAACTCGTCGGAGAAGGCGGCAAGATTTGTCAGGACTTGCGATGCTTTCAACGTTCCGATAGTCACACTCGTTGATGTCCCAGGATACATGCCTGGTATAGAGCAGGAACACGGAGGAATTATCAGACACGGGTCGAAGCTTTTGTTTGCTTACTGTGAAGCGACAGTTCCGAAAGTTACCGTCATAACAAGAAAGGCTTACGGTGGAGCGTACTGCGCAATGGGAAGCAAGTATTCCAAGGCTGATCTAAACTTTGCTTGGCCATCCGCAGAGATTGCTGTGATGGGACCCGAAGGAGCGACCAACATCATCTACCGACACGAAATTGAAAAATCAAATGATGAGTCCTTGAGGCAAAGACTGGTTAACGATTACAAGTACAAATTCGTGAACCCCTTCATCGCGGCAGAAAGTGGGATAATTGATTCCATCATACAGCCAAGAGACACCAGAAAGGAATTGATCAAAGCGCTACACGCGCTTGAGAAGAAGAGTGAGGAAAGACCTTCTAAGAAACACGGAAATATCCAACTCTAAATTCTCACTATCACAGGAAGCTTATGCGGCAGGATAAAGATGCATCTTCGAGCTGAGAGTGTAGAATGGCCGAATTCAGTAGAGTTCTTGTAGCAAACAGAGGAGAGATCGCTCTCCGAGTCATTCGAGCACTCAAAACTCTTGGCATAGAATCTGCAGCAGTTTACTCTGACGCAGATATCGCCGCCTTACACGTGACAGCGGCCGATCGTGCTTACCGGCTCCCTGGGCTGTATGCGACAGAGACGTACTTGGACATTTCCAAGATCATTGACATTGCGCGTAGATCTGATTCTGATGCAATTCACCCTGGGTATGGATTCCTTTCAGAGAATGCAAACCTGTCCAGGTTATGCAAAGAAAATTCGATCAAGTTCATCGGTCCTTCCGCGGAGACGCTTGAAATTAGCGGAAACAAACTTCAGTGTAAGAGACTTGCAGAGAAAAACAATGTTCCCGTTATTCCATATTCCAAAGAGCCGATAGAAGATACTGAACAAGCCGCAAAGTTTGCGCAAGAAATTGGTTTTCCAGTTCTCGTTAAAACCGTCTTCGGTGGCGGCGGTCGCGGAATCAAAGAAGCCAAGTCCAAGGAAGAGGTGAAAGAAGCCTTTGAATCATCTCAAAGGGAAGCAAAGAGTGCTTTTGGCCGATTTGCAGCTTACATTGAAAAGAAGCTTATCAAACCCAGACACATAGAAATTCAAGTACTTGCAAGCGATGATTCAAGTGAAGTGCTCCATCTTGGGGAAAGAGAATGCTCGGTGCAACGCAGGTATCAAAAGCTTATCGAGCTCTCCCCATCTCCGATCATCGACGAGGAGGCGAGGCTTCGAGTATCAGATTACGCAATCAGAATATCAAAAGCTGTTCACTATTCTAATGCCGGTACGATCGAATTTCTTCGGGACTTCGAGTCAGGCAATTATTACTTTCTCGAAGTGAACTCGAGGCTTCAGGTTGAGCATCCCGTGACAGAGCTTGTCACAGGAGTGGACATTGTCGCAAGCCAAATTCAGGTTGCTTCGGGAAAGAAATTACCACTCAAGCAAACTGATGTCACCTTTCGTGGCTCAGCAGTCGAGTGTAGAATTAATGCGGAAGATCCTCTCTCTGAGTTTGCTCCTTCCTCGGGTAGAATCGAGTATCTCCATTTTCCAGGAGGCCCGGGCATAAGAGTGGATAGTTCGCTGTACGAAAATCAAGATATCTCGCCCTACTACGACTCTCTGCTTGCCAAATTGATTTCGTGGGGTGAGACTTTTGAGCAAGCAAGACAGAGAATGATTGTTGCGCTGAATGAGTTCAAGATTGCAGGTGTGGAGACTAATATTTTATTCCATGAACGCATAATCCAAAGCAGATCATTCGCCGCTGGGGATCTGCACACATCTTTCGTTGAGGAGAGTAAAGTCATAGATCAGCTGAGGGAGGAAGCGGCAACACATTCTGAAGATAGTTATGCGATTGCAGCCTTTCTACTTTCTAAGAATCAATTCATAGAGAATGCAAGAGTAAGCTCAATATCTGGTTCGGCGAGGAGAATTCAGGTCGCGAGAAGAGAGAAAAAGAGTACCGGAGGCAGGTTCATTGAGCCGCTTTGAAATTGTGATAGGCAAGACCTCCAGGACTATGGACTTAGAGCGCTCAATAGATGACGCGCAGAATCTGGACACGTACCTGTGTCAAATCATTGGAGAAAGAAATGGCCAAAGAAAATTGGTTGTACGAAGACGAGACCGGAATTTTATTCTGATCTCAGTCGACGATAAGATGTATTTTATCAAGCAAACAAAACGAACAAGCTCGTCAGTGGATTTCATAGCAAATGGAAGGTTGACAAGTGCGTACTTGCCCACAGAGGGCATCAGAGAGGAAGCGAAGGTAAGATCTGATGTCGCCTCTATAAATGAACTTGTTAGTTCGAACTTTCCCTCAAAAGTAGTTTCTATCAGGGTTTCAAAGGGAAGCAAACAAAAGGAAGGCGACACTCTTCTAGTTCTGGAAGCAATGAAGATGGAAGCGCAAATCAAAGCTCCGAAAGACTGCGATGTCGTAGAGGTATTTGTTCGCGAAGGAGAAATGGTGGCGCGAGGGACGAAACTTCTGCAGCTCAAATTTCGTAGGGTAGAAGAAAACCCATAATTCATGAATGAGAGAGAAGGATTATTTGTGCCTGATCTGAGCAAACTAGTCCTCAAAGGAGATCGAGTAGCAATCTCAAAAGCCATCTCTGCGATCGAGGATCGCGACCCAGGTTCAGATGATCTTCTCAAGGAATTATTTCCGTACACAGGGCGCTCTTTTATCATCGGGATTACTGGCCCTCCGGGAACGGGAAAGAGCTCGCTTGTAGATGGATTGGCAAGGATCTACAGATCTAAAGGAAGCAAAGTGGGAATCCTCGCAGTTGATCCCACGAGTCCGGTATCAGGCGGAGCAATTCTTGGTGACAGAGTGCGAATGATAGAACACTCCTTAGATCCAGGAGTGTACATCAGAAGCATGGCCTCCCGCGGAGATGAGGGCGGGTTATCCCGAGCAGCTAGAAATGCGATCAGAGTTCTCGATGCTGCGGGAAATGACATCATTATTGCCGAGACGGTTGGAATCGGACAGGCCGAAGTTGAAATCGTGCAAGTCGCAGATCTTGTCATCGTGGTTCTAATGCCAGAGTTAGGCGATGAGATTCAGGCGATAAAGGCAGGTCTGATGGAGATAGGCGATATCTTTGCCGTAAACAAGTCAGATCTGTCAGGAGCTGATAAGGTCATTTACAATCTTCAAAGTATTCTCGGTTCAAAAGACGGGTGGACTCAAGCATCAGTCAAAGTGAGTGCAAAGACTGGACAAGGAATGGAAGATCTCGCTTCAATTATCGAAAAATTCCGCGCAGAGTTTGTGGGGTCGGAAACTTCAAGAAAGAGAAAACTTGCAAGCTTATCGGATGAACTAGTACGAAATGTCGGCTTTGTTCTCTCTGAAAGAGCGGAAAACTCTCTCAAAGGAACAAAAGGCCTGGAAGAAATTGTCTCGAAAGTGGCAAAACGACAAATCGATCCGGAGAGTGCAACGAAGATTCTTTTGGGTATGCTGCCAAAAGACGAGAACTCAGATAAGCAGCGTATTCCAGGTAAAACGAATAGAAGGAAAGGTCGATGATCTCTTGATTTGACTGAGCTAGAAATCAAGCGTGGGGCGAAAGCAAAGTTTGAGACTGATTCTGGCATCCCTGTTGAAAGGGTGTACTCTGGTCCTTCTGGCACAACTCTCTCAGAGAAACTTGGTGAACCTGGCAAGTTCCCTTTCACCCGAGGAATCTATCCTGAAATGTACAGGGAGAGATTATGGACGATGCGAGAGTACGGCGGTTTCGGAAACGCAAGAGACACTAACAGGCGGTTCAAGTATCTCCTGGATCACGGAGAAACAGGGCTGAGTGTTGCTTTTGATCTACCAACTCAACTGGGGCTCGATTCGGATGATCAAAGAGCGGAGGGAGAAGTGGGCAAGGTCGGTGTTGCAATCAGCACGCTAGAGAATATGGAGACGCTCTTTGAGGGGATACCTATAGATCAGGTCAGCACGTCGATGACCATCAACGCGACAGCTTCTACGATGCTTTCTATGTACATTATTGCCGCAGAATCTCAAGGTATTCCTAGACATGTTCTCAGAGGAACGACCCAGAACGACATATTGAAGGAGTACGCTGCGAGAAATACGTACATCTTTCCCCCTGATGAATCATTTAACCTAGCAATAGATATCATAACTTATTGTTCGAAAGAGATGCCCAAATGGCACCCGATCAGTATCTCAGGATACCACATGCGAGAAGCAGGTGCGAATGCAGTGCAAGAACTAGCTTACACATTTTCCAATGCGGTCGAATACGTGCAGGCAGCTGTTTCTCGCGGTTATTCCATAGACTCATTCTGTAAACAACTTTCATTTTTCTTTGCTTGTCGAAACGACTTTTTTGAAGAGATCGCAAAGTTCAGAGCTGCAAGGCGCATCTGGCCCCAAATAGTTAGAGAAAGATTTCATTCGAATGATGAAGATTCTGCCAAGATCAAATTTCACGTTCAAACAAGCGGGGAAACACTCACTGCACAGCAACCAGAGAATAACATTGTTCGCGTCTCACTCCAAGCACTCGCAGCAGTTCTCGGAGGTGCACAGTCGCTACATACAAACTCCAAAGACGAGGCTCTGGGTCTTCCAACAGAGGAAGCGGCTACACTTGCTCTGCGGACGCAGCAGATAATCGCGGAGGAAACTGGTGTGACGAGGACAGCGGATCCAGCTGGTGGCTCGTTCTATCTTGAAGCCCTAACCGACGAACTGGAAGGTCGGGCATACGAGGAGTTTCTCAAAGTTCAGAAAATGGGTGGTTCTCTCGCAGCAATAAAATCAGGATATATTCAGAGTGAAATCCAGAAAAGTGCATACGCTTTTCAAAAGGAGGTAGATGAAGGAACGAAAGTCACTGTTGGTGTCAACAGGTACAAAGACGAAAATAGTACAGCCAAAATAAAAGTACTTGCGATTGCAAAAACGTCGGTACGCGAACAAATCGCTTCTCTCCAGAGATTTAGGCGATCTAGAGATGAGAAAAAGGCCTCATCTTCGATTAATCTACTCAAGGAAGAAGCTTCCAAAACTGCTTCAGAAAGGGAAAATCTCATGCCTCTTATAATGGAGGCTGTAAGAAGGGGGGCGACAACTGGAGAAGTGAGCAAGGCTCTCAGAGAAGCTTATGGAGAATATCATCCGAAGTTCTCGTTTTAGAAAAAGTGGAGGTTTGAAATTGGACAAGGTGAAGCCTGGAGGAATAACTCATGTAGGAATAGCCGTGCTTGATCTTGAGAAGGCTATTGCGGATTACTCTGCGATATTTGATTTTGGCAGTGTCGAAACAATGGAAGTCGCATACGAAGGCGTAAAAATCGCATTGCTCAAAACAGGGGTTTCTGAGATCGAGCTTCTTTCTCCGACAAACCAAGACAGCTCAATTGGCAAATTCATACGTGAAAAGGGCGAAGGGATGCATCACCTTGCCATTAGAGTTCCAGATGTCTCTGAAGCAATAGAGAGTGCGAAAGCGATTGGAATGCATGTCCTAGATGAAAAGCCGCGACCAGGAGCGAAAGGGGCAGAAGCGGCTTTCGTCCATCCAAAATCCTTCCACGGTGTCCTGCTTGAGTTCTACAGTCGTTAATCGTGTCTCTTTGACTTACATTTGAAGCCAATGAAATAGGCACATTGGCCTATTGAGCTATTTGAACTGCGTTCATTTTACAAAAATGGCCGCTCGTATGACTTGCATGTTATCAAGTTTGAGAATCGACTCGCTTGAATAAATACGGTCGGCGACTCCAAAGACATGCGTCAGCGAAATTTGTTTCCAGTATGACAATTCCCATATTCGAAAAGACACGAAGGGCGACATCGGCTCTTTCCTTTATCAATGATGATTCTGTCCTAGCGGTATCTGGTTTCAATCTTGCTGCCACACCTGAACACTTGATCTTGAAGCTCTACGACCAATATGAAAGAACAGGCCACCCAAAGAATCTTTTTCTCATATGTGATTCTTTGCCAGCTGTCCCGGGAAGAGCTCTTGACTACGTAAGCGAGCAACTTTGCAAGAAAGAGGATAGCACATTTCTAAAGGGCTTTCAACTTCCCTTTCTCGGCTTTTCTCCTTGGACACAGAAACTCGTCGAAAATGACCTTGTCGAAGCATATAGCTGGCCGATTGGAATCGTAGCCTACTGGTTTAGGGAGATTGCATCGGGGCGGCTAGGCCTAATCACAAAGATTGGCATTGACACTCTCCTCGACCCAAGAAGAGAAGGTGGTGCACTCAATGGACGAGCCAGTGACAAAATGACATGCAAGATCAGCACAATTGAGATACAACGCGAGGAATTCCTATTCTATCAGGCCCCTAAGCCAGACTTCGCCCTAATAAGAGCTAGTGTTTCTGACGAAGCTGGAAATCTATCCATGATGGACGAAGGAATTTGAGGAACTGTTCTAAATATGGCACAAGCGACAAAGGCAAGACCTAAACCAGGAATGGTGATAGCTCAAGTGAGATGGTTGACTAAATCAGGGACGATCAATCCGAGAGACGTGGATGTCCCGTTTCCCCTTGTAGATTACGTGGTCTTGTCTCCGAAATCTCATCACTGGCAGTCTGGAACAATCGAGTACGATCCAAGAATTTCGTATAGAGTATTGCAGCCTTTGAACGAAGGAATCTCGGATATGATCACTCCGCCAGAAACCGGAGTCCAGCGACTAATTGGGCGTAGAGTCTTATTGGAACTACTGAGAATACTCGAAGAGAAGGGGTGTCCCGTCCTTGTCAATCTCGGAGTTGGAATACCAGCTCTCGTTTCTTCAATAGCGGCGGAAGAGGATCTTGCCGATTGCATCGTGTCACTCTTAGAATCTGGCCCTTGGGGAGGGATCGCATTATCCGGGATAGATTTCGGTCTAGCTTTGAGTCCATTTGCTCTTTCTTCAATGCCAGATATGTTCTCAAATTTCGAGGGCGGGGTGATAGACGCCGCATCGCTCGGCTTCTTACAGGTAGATGCTTCAGGAAACGTCAATCCATCGATCCTCGCAGGCAGGATATACGGCCCGGGAGGTTTCCCAGTAATCGCCGGCGGAGGTCCTCGAAGTTTCTTCGCAGGTACCTTCACGGCTGGCCCAAGCGAGATCAAAGTTGAATCGGGAACACTCAAAATAATCGAAGATGGAAAGATTCCAAAGTTCGTAAAGCAGGTTTACAGGATCTTTTTCAGTGGCAATGAGGCGTTAAAACACGACAAAGAAATTCTATACATCACCGAACGAGCCCTTTTTCGTCTAACAAATGACGGAGTTCTATTAGAGGAGATCGCGCCAGGAATTGATCTTGAAAGAGATGTTTTGGAAAAGATGGAATTTCGGCCAATAATCATTCCTTATTTCAAGGAGATGGATGAGGTATTGTTCAGAGAAGGAAAAATGGGAATTAGGAAGACGGTGTTAGAGAGTCTGCCGAGAAAACGAAACTTAAGCGATCTGTGATACGCTATGAAGACTTGAACGCACAACGAATGAATAGCCATTAGAGACTTCGATGTGTAATAGAAAGAAATTGATGATGCCATTCTTGAGGCCGCAAGAACCTGAGAGACGACTGGAGAAATCATGGAGTTCTGAGATTAAGCTCTGGAGGGTAACAACCTCGACAAGTGATCTGGATCGGAGGAGCTCGGAGATCCAGTATTGGGAGTGCAACTCCAGATCATTCCTTAAGCAGTTACCGATTACCGAGCGCCTTCGAATTTGATGGTATCGAGAGATTTGACCTAGAAGGAGAAAGAGGTGAAAATCGCTCTGCTTGTACCGTCCGATCTGAGATAGAACTACCTGTCTTTAGTAAAGGAAAGCGGCGAAATCGAGGAATTCGTACTCCAGGGATGTTGTTGGAGGAATTAATCCTTTGGCGTTCAAGGTTTAAGAGGTCTAGAGGGCGATTGCGAGAGGGGGCTTGGCCAGCGCGTGCTTAATTGACAACGATGATGGCGCTAGGGGTGCATAAGCAGCATATGTTCCCAAAAAGTCAGTGCATGAGTCCTCGCAGAGTTCCATAACCGCCCATTAACTTGTCTTTTACTGTTTGTGAGAGACACACTTTTGTTGTCGTATTGTAGCGTGTACTGGCGCGAGCGCTTCCTTCAATGGGGGCCCTGGCGATTCTGTCGGATAGGCGCTGAGCAAAAGAAATTGACATTGGAGCAAAAACAAAGAATGACGTATCTGATGGTTCAAGGCCAACAACTCTATCATGAAGAGGAGGGGTCGGGTAAGTCAATAGTATTTGTACACGGCGCCTGCGAGAACTCTAGCTTCTGGAACCATCAAAAGAGTCTCTCGGACAGATACAGGGTGCTCACCCTTGATCTTCCTAGCCACGGGAAATCAAAGCCAATGATCGGGCTAGTCCAACTCAGAAGATATGCCGAGATTGTGACGGAGTTTATTACAAAGAAGTGTCCAGAGAAAGCTGTGCTCGTCGGTCACTCGATGGGCGGCGCGATCGCGCTCTTGAATGCAATAGAACACCCTGAGAATCTCAAAGGGGTTGTTTTAGTTGCCACTGGAGCAAAACTTGGAGTGCTTCCTTCGATCAGAGAAGGATTGCGGACTAGGTTTGTGGAGACAGTGAAGTCAGTTGTCGGGCCAAGACAATTTGCTTCAACGACAAACTTGGAAGTGGTGAGATTCGTCACAAACGAGATTATGAAATGCAAGGGTGAAATTGCTTCCGCGGACTATGAAGCATGCAATGGCTTCGATGTCAGACAACGTCTGAGGACGATTAGTATTCCAACACTCATTATCGTAGGAGAAGAAGACAAGATGACGCCAGTGACTTGGTCTACCTACATGAAGGAGAACATCCCAAAATCAAAGCTTGTGATAGTCAAAGAAGCCTCGCATCTTCCAATGTTGGAGAGGCCGGCAGATTTTAACAGGCACCTGAGTGAATTCGTGCTGTCCTTGAACTAGGCCGCTGGTGTGTAGACACTACTGCGTCTACAGGGCAAAAGCGTGAGCGGACATTGTGGCATAACCGTCTGAGGCACGTGGCAAGATATCAAACAAGGACGAGAGTCTACTTTATTGATGCTATGAAATGAATACTTGATCCTTCAACCTTCAATGCTTTGGATATCTGATGGGCGTGATAGATAGTTTCCCACTCTGAGTGAAGGTAAACACAAGCCTTCTCGCGGTTTTACCATTTGCCACACAAGCGGGTCTAAGCGATTTGACCATCCTTATGATATCGACAATGTTACTTTTGAGGTGGATTCCATAACGATCGCCTTCGTGCAGCACTACCTCAGGTATCTGCTGCAATCGCGTTCCTCTCTTCACATCTATCGAATGACTTGAAAGTACTGATTCATATGCTCTAATTGTATCTCGTGCTCGGCCGAGCTTTTTTCTTGCCCTGAGCTCTATCATAGAGACATTTGCTCTGCTTGTTCCAAGTGCCCTAGCTGTCTGCAACTGAGTAAGTCCTTCTGCTCTGAATTTCAATACGAGAAATTGATTTGCAGTAAAGAGGCCATGTTGCGAGTTTCGAGATGGGCCTGAAGGCATTGCCACGATAGACAGTTGCATCCTTCTTATAAGCATCGTTTTCTATTTGCAGGCTGAATCACTTGCATTTTGAAAAGAAAGCGATCTCTAACATAATAGCGGTGGCAATTGTTGTAGTCATTCTTTTATCAGCCGCGGGCGCAGGTGCATATTACTTCTTCGTTATCGTCCCTAACAATGCTAACGAGGCAAGTTCATCAGGCCATTCCGCCTTGATTCTTTACTCAGCAGACGCGTACTCTGAGGAGGCCAGTGCCTTGGAGAGCGCTTTCACTGCAAATACTGGGATACTAATGGCGCCCCCAAAGACTGGAGGGTCTTTGCTCTTGGCACAGCAAATAGCCCAAGGAAATCCTGTCAGTGTCTTCCTATCAGTATCAAAGAACGCTGTCGCGGCTTCGATTCTTGGCTCGACTGCATCTGGATGGGCAATATCGTTTGCGTCTGATGAAATGTCCGTGGCTTATTCGAACACGACACTTCAAAACAGCGCCGCAAGAACGATCATAAATTCGTATCAAACCGCTTCGAATACAAACAACACACAAGCTTGGTACAACCTTTTCTCCAATCTAACAT
>DAIDAB010000043.1:0-12606 GCA_027310845.1 bacterium
AGATAGGAGTGTTCCAGATCAATTCAGATGAGAGTGCCTCACTCTTGAAGCTGATTCCAGTCCCGAGCCCCGATGGAACATATCAGATTTCGGGAGGCCCCCCTATAATTGGTTCCTCTGGCTTAGCATTGGATGTGCAAGGGGACCTTTTCATCTCGGAAGCTTTTGCGAGCGCCATAGCTGAATACAGCACTTCGTCATCGAATTTCATCGGAATCTGGAGACTTCCTTCCGGCTCTCAACCAGTCGGTCTCGCAGTTGAAAATGGGAGAGTATGGTTCACAAATCACGCTACGAGTGATATTGGATACATCTCGCTCAGCGATGGAAAGATAACGGAAATCGCCACGTCCCTGTTTTCTTATGGCGGTGACACAATCACACTTCCATACTGGATCCAGATCTCCACCAATGGAATGGTCTGGTTTGACGAACACATCGGAAACAAAATAGCAAGATATGATCCAACAACAATGGAGCTCACGGAGTTTCTAATATCTACGAATGCCTCATCCCCACTCCGATTCGCACTTGACAATGCGAGAGGTCTTGTGTGGTTCACCGAATTTTCAGGAAACAAAATCGGTCTGCTGGATCAGAATGCTTCTTCTTATCCCTCGGTGTCCGTTTCTTCAACTAGCGTGAATCTTTCAGGTAGCTCATTCTCGCTACTTGTGAATTACATTCCTGCGTCAGGGAACTCAATTCAGAGCGTGTTTTCACCCCTTGTCAGCGGGACAACAACAACTGATGGAAGTCTTGGTTCAAACTTTACTTTATCATATCAAAGCGTGAATTCCTCCGCCTACAAGGTGTCATTCAGCAGAGGTCAAGAGATTTCTTCGGGAAATTACTCCCTCACACTCTGCCCTAGACTTTCTGCAAGTGATTCAGAATCCTCACCGCCTACGGTAAGGCAATGTGCTGTGGTCCTTCTCTCAATTGAGAATCAGACTTTTCTAGGATTGAATCAGATAGAAATCTATTTGCTCGCAGCATTAGTCATATCAGTCATAGCTGCAATCTCACTCATCTATGTGAAAAAGTGGCGGGCTGCGTAGAAGCTCATGCAGCATTTTCTTGATCCAAGTGAACTGTCGATTTCGATGCCAAGCCGTTGGGATGGAATCGAAAGCATCGAGTTCCAAGGGGCCTATAATCTACGACTGCTTTCAAGAAATCTAGCTCTCTTTCTTCTCCTCGAAGAGCTGAATCTCCTCCTTCGCCCCATCCTGAACGCTAGGAAGACTATAACGAGAACGGAAGCCACAATGCCAATTACAACGCCATATGCGACAGGCGAAAAATAGCTAGACACTGTGAGTTTAAGAATCTGCGAATAGATAACGTTCTGAGGAGAGACAGTCGCGCTTACAGTGAGATAATAGATTCCAGTACCAAGGCCATCCATCTTGAGAATAAGTTGACTGCTTGAATTGCCAATCCCATTGATTTCAAACCTTGAAGGACTGAACAGAGCAGAGGCCGCGGTCAAGTTTCCAGAGGCCGAGATTCCAGAAATGTCAAGAGTTGCGTTCATGTTTATCGCGCCGACTCCGCCAACTGAAATGTTCACAGGAATGTTGATAGAAGCCGAGGAGCTCAAGTCCACACTTGATGATCCCAGTGTCATCGAGAAGGTCTGATTTGCTGGGGCTGGCTTCAGCTCCCCAATTGCATTGCCAAAAATTTCAACAAACCACACAGTCCCTCCTTTCCCAAGCGCCAGAGTATACGTTCCGGCCGCACCATTCACGCCACAACAGGGCACAATGTACTCGATGAGTTGATCTGTGTTTGGATTGAATTCGGCAATCTTGTTTCCGTAGTGCTCTGCAATCCAGACATTTCCAGTGCTGTCTATCGCCAATCCGTTTGGAAAAGATACAGGGTATCCGAACGCGTTGTTGGTCTTTGAAGTCCAGTATCGAGTCAAGCTCTTCGTCTTTGTGTTGTAACTGTCAAAAGAGCTATCAACATGTTCGCTTATCCAGAGTGTCACGCCATCAGGAGCAATTGCTATTCCGCTTGGTGTTGGAAGGCTTGAAGTGAGGTTTTCATAAGGACCAAGTGGTCCTAGGGCATGGTTAATCGTGAACGAGTATGTCTGATTGACCGGAGCGAATTCTGTTATTCCATCACTGGTCCCGTTCTGGAGTTGAGAGATTATCCCGTGTCCCAGCATATCGGCATCGGCGGCGGTGAACCAAAAGCCGCCTTGTCCATCAAATACGAGTCCAGCAGGCGCTGATTGATAAACAGGGAGAACGAAATTCAGAAAGATTCCTGTGGATGGAAAGAACTCATCTATCTGGTTTGAAAACTCGCAAAGTACCCATATGTGACCACTTGAATCAGGGACCACTCCTGTAGGGCCACAAGAAAGGAATTGAGTTTGTCCTGCCACTTGATACGGCGCACCAGGAATTTTATACTCAACTATACTTGAGGAACCGTTCTTTAGTTCTCCAAGTTTGTTAGTCGTGAGCTCCGTAAACCAGACATTTCCAGACTGGTCAACGGCGATCGAAATCGCTGTAGAATTCGGACTTGGGATTGAGTACTCTGTTATGTTGTTTGTCTGGGGATTGAGCATTCCAAGTTGGTTTGATCCTTGCTGAACAAACCACACTCTGCCTGCTCTGTCAGTAGCTAGCCACCACGGTTCCGTTGACCCGTGCGGAAGAGGATGCTGAACTATATCATAGGTGGTTTGCTGGGAGAGTTGATTGTTTGTTGAATACGCAACGATTCTATGAAGAGGAGTGATCGAAGAAGGAATGCCAACCACTTGCACAAATATCATCAAAAGAACTATGGAGGCGCAAACCATTTTCCATGATGAATAATCTCGCAAGCTTGCCTCTACAAGCTTGTCAGATCCAAGCTATGAAAGTGTAATGACCACTGCCGCGCGCTTAATCTAGAAAAGGGAGAGCGCTCTGAACCCCTGGCCTCAGAGCTAGCGCGAACTAATCCTAGCTAGGACAATCCGCATTGTTTGCTGTTCGAGGAACTTGCGTAACAGTACGAATTGGGCAGGACTATGAGGTATCCGAACATTCCGTTCGATACGTGATAATGACAGAAGTACTCATAGATTCCTGGCTGTGTCGCTTGGAATGCTCCAATGCCCTGCGCTTCTGCAGATCCTAATCCGGCAATCGCAGCTGAAATATTAACGCTCGGGAAGAAGGCGCTATTTGTAACGTTGATGAGTTGCACGCCTCCATCAAGGGACAGGGGCGAAGCCGGGTTCGGATTGACCGCGAGGTCGAAAGGTGCAGGAGCGAGGAGACTAGCACCTGAAACACAGTATACACTTGAAACACCTGCTTGCTCTTGTGCCAGAGTTCCACTATTAGAGCATGAACCTGTAAAGTTGCCGTTAGTAATGAAATTGTGCATTCCATTGGCATACTGTCCCACAGCCCCACTAACGTTGAGTGTAGTATAACCTGGCGCACCATAGGTCAGGTTAATCTGGAAACTATACCCACTTGTTCCAACTGGAATCAAAGTGAAAGTGTGAGCATCAGTATCGTTGTGAATGAAAAGTATCTGAACTGTATCACCTTGAGTTACAACCAAGTTAGCTGGGCAGAACCTGTCTTCACCAGTGTTGTCAGTGTTGCACCAGTCGACTCTAAAGGGAATAGTGGATGGGGTCGCATTGACAGTTGCAAAGCTCCCCAGCTTGCTATTGACCGTGCTGATTTGGCTTTGCAGGTTGCTCGTGGAAGGGCCAGTGGTCGTTGGAGTGACCGTTGCCGCGTACGCGAAAGCGCCCACTCCAAGAAGAATTGCAATTATCGCGAGTGCAATGGCGGCCTTTGCAATACCCGATGATCCTTTGTATACAACTTGCTGTCCAGCGGCAAGAATCGGAGCTCGTGCAGCATACCCATAGAATGCCAAGCCAGACCCCACTGGCAAGAAAATTATTACGAAAAGAAAAGCGAGAAAATTAGCAGTCGGGTTGGTCCCAGTTACTGGAATGTTGAGGAGACTTCCACCGCTGAAAGTGATCAAGAAGAGAAAAGCTGCTATGACTACAAGCACAGTTCCCAAAACAGCGCTAATCTTATTCATTAAATTGCGCAAGATTTTTGGTGAATTTAAGTCTTACTGCTTTTTTCATTTGACCCCGCCATACTTTGAAATATATACATCGAATCGCTTCCTTCATCTTTGACATCATCTGTAAAATCCAGAAAATTTGCGTTGATTGGTATCGCACTCTTCGCGGTCTTTCTCATAGTAGGAGTTCTTGTGTTCTCCGGCTCAACCCAGAGTTACGATGCGAAGCTCGCGGAGCTGATCAACACATACCTCGGCTCCACCTTCACGTCCTTGATGGTTGAGGCTTCACTATACGGAAGAGAATATTTCTGGATAGCTATCGTCTTCCTTATGCTTGTATTTGGAAAGCGAAACACAAAACTCCTTGCCTTAGAGCTCGCCGCACTATTTGTCGTTGGCATAGCTGCCGGAGAGATTGCAAAGAGCGTCGCTTTTAGAGAAAGGCCGTATGCCGAATTGGGTAACCTGATAGTACGAAGAATGCCTTTGGACACTGATTCGTCGTTCCCTTCTGGGCATGCAATCATTGTCTCAATAGGTGCTTTTTTTGTTCTTTTGAAATTCAAGCCAGGGTGGAAGTCAAGAGCAGTCGCGGCACTTTTGACGCTTGAGGCTGCGGTTGTCTGCTACTCAAGGATCTACGTCGGAATGCACTACCCGCTTGATGTGCTTGCTGGAATTTTGCTAGGAGGTTCGATAGTCTTTGCCGGAATCTATGTGATAGAGAGGTATCTCCCAAGGATCTTCCTTAAGATTGCCAATGCTTTCGATGCTGTGCTACGCAAGCTTCGAATCCCCGAAGTTTTTTGAAGAGAGTAGATAAGGAGTCTACCGCAGTTTGATCAGTTCTTCAGTGGTTTCTGCCCTTTGAGTCGACATTCTAGTGGATGCATGAACTACCGCATTTATAACGGATAGAGCAGGCGGAACCATGAACAAATAGACAATTGTACGGAAGTCAATCGTGAGGTTGATACCTTCCTGCTGGACAAAGTAGCTGAAGATTCCTCCGTTTGTAATGAGTAACAGGTAGTATATCTGAACAAAACTATTTGCTATTGTCGCAGCATCACCAAGATACATTCCTCTGAACACACCCTGCATTCCGCTGAGAATTACAATCAATATTGCATAGTCAAAGAAAATCGAAGTGCTAACTCCTATCGCTGAGGCTGGTCCGCTCAGAAGAGCGTTCGGGATTACCAAGAAAACGATCAATGAGATAAATCCGTAAAGGACAGCTGTGGCAATACGTGTAATGAATGCAGGAAGCTCGATTCCTAGAATCTTGATCAAGGTACGGTCACATTCTCCTGAAATGGCACAGTCACACCGTAGGCGGCGAAACTAAGAGAAAAGGTATAGTTGCCAGAGGGGAATTTTCCTGTAGCCATAACTTGATTTCCCAACGGCCCTGATTTTGGAATAGCGAGAGTCAAGATGTCTTGGTTTAATCCACTATTGACTGCAAAGGGTGCAGTACCATTTCCATAATTCCCTGAGGCAAACCCGGGAACTCCAGTCAGAACTGCAACCAAGCTTCCATTGAGAATGAGCGGGCTCTGATTGTTCCAGCTTAGAACAAGTGGAATGAATATCGACTGGCTGGAGTTTGTCACAGAAGCAGTGTTGAGCGAAGTGCTCAAGTTTCCGATCAATGGTGGATATACTTGATCCATGCTCTTGGAGATGTTGAGTCCAATCAATGGGATGACCGAGGTTGAAATCGTCGTATTGAGGCCTACGTGAAATTGGTTGAAGAGAATAGTTCTCAGAACAGATTGGTTTGTAAGCGCGCTCGTCAAATCAAGACCTATTGAAAGCGAAAGTGGTTTTGCCTGTCCCGGCTGTATCACTTCAGCCGGCGACGCGAAATTTGCAAGATGCACATTCTCAAGAGTGATTGTTCCCAAGAGCTCTAGGCTCAGAGGATAAGACATGTTGTTTGGTATTGTCAGCCCGCTGAGAGTCATTGTCGTTCCGTTGAAGCTCTCGTGGAGCTGAGATTGTGAGCCGCCGAGGCTTGCAATCGCGTTGTACTCTTGGTATGCGGAGTATCCGGCAGAAGCCGCCAACGCAACTGTTGATATGATAAGAGCAAGCGAGACAAGCCTAAGCGCCTTTGTGATTAGAGGCGCCTCTGCAGACATGTGAGATCAACTTTTCTCTGCTTTCGAGATGTCAAGCACTTGGTTTTCGGGCTTGCTTGCGCGAGTTGATGTAACGTCTACGCCAGATACGACGCCTACCCCCTTGTCCACCTTGAACGTGACCACTCCAATTCCTCTATCCACTTTCATAAAGTCAACTCCCCTCAATAGAAAGACGGAGCCTACCCATCCCATGATTCCGAGGAACATGACGCCAATTGCGGCCATCAGCAAGTTGTTGAGATTTGCAACAAACCCCGCAGTCTGAGTGCTGAAATTCGTTTGTGCTTGCGAGGTGTAGAAAGAAAAGACGCCATACGCAAGTACGAAAGCTGCCCCCAGCATTAGAGCGCCTACTATCGTTACTATGAGTCCAGTGCTTCCTGATTTGTGGAATTGCAAGAGCTAATTTCGATCTTCGCACGCTCCCTGAATTATAAATATCTGCTTGTACTTCCTTGAGAGAAAAGCGGTTTCGAAATATAGATCAGGAAACTGAAGTTTCCCTCATGGACCATTCAGCGAGGCGCAAATATCTCATAAACCAAATCTGTTTTGATACTCCGATCCAGTTCATTAAATCACGTTTTATCCACGATGAACGCTCTCGTGACAGTGGTACATGCAGCTTTGTGCTCTAGTCCCTCCGGTATCGAAAACCCTTCTCCCTTTAGCACCTTGACTCGCTTTTGCTTAGGAGACCTGAATGTCAGTACTAGAATGCCATTGAGCACGTAGCCAGTATGCCCTAAATTACACCATCCTTCTTCGTGCCACTTTGGACTGAATTCCAATATCCTAATTCTAGTTCCTCTCTGCTCCCACGCTTTGGATCGGCCGAATCTTCCACCGCCGAAGACGCGCTGCCAAGGAATGGAGTCGAAATCAATCTTCACGCTTTGGGATTTCATCAAGAGTTACTTCTAGCAGCTGACCTACAAATGCTTAACAATTTGTGATTTACCAATAGTTGCGTGATGGAGACTCCTTCTTCGAAAATGGATGAAACAGATCTCAGCAAAGAGGAGATCGAGATTGTGATGAAAGCCCTAGGCTTCTATCAGATTCATCTGCTCGACGAGATGTCTCGACAGGGTTCTGGAGATGAGGATTTAGAGTTGCAAGTGAGGCTCATTAGCATTGCGATAAAGAAACTTCACAAGCTTCACGAGGAAATGAGTGGCACAACGCATGCAAAAGAGATCTGACGGTTTGTTCAGAACCCATAGATCATGACAAGCACTGTCAGCACAAAGACGAGTATCACAACATAGAAGAAAGGATCTTTGTAGTAACCCTTCCACATCTTAAACTTCAAGAAGATCTCCGATCCCGTCCACATAGCTTGAACAAAGAGGAATAAAACGGTTTGGCAGATTTGTTCTAGAGATAGATCATGCCTTGGACTTCTTTATCTTTGGATCAAGGGACAGGTTCTGACTAGCGGAGACCGACTGCGTTCTTCTCAAGATTCCGTGATATGCTGCGCTCCCAGCCTAGAGAGTGCGATTAGCTGCAAGCAGCATACGTGACAACAATTCCTTGAGGTGTCCAATTTCGCCGCAGTGCAGTAGAATGTGAGAAGCGCAATCAGAGCTTAAGGAAAGCAGCGTCTCCCTTCGATTCACTGCTTGAATAGTTAAAGATTTAAGTTCTAATTATTCTGTGATTTTGGTCTTCCTCTTGGAATACAAGTGGGTCGCTCTTTCAAACACCACAATCGGCACCCTCATGGCTTCTCTTGACGGGACAATAGTCCTGATCTCGCTCCCAGCGATTTTCCGTGGGATACAGATAGACCCGCTTTCCTCATTTCAATATCTTCTCTGGATTCTCTTCGGATACAGTGTGGTGACGGCGACACTCCTTGTGACATTTGGCAGGATCTCTGATATTTTCGGAAGAGTGAAATTGTACAATCTCGGGTTTGCAATTTTCACAGTCGGTTCGACGCTGTGCTACGTAACGCCGAACACTGGAGACATGGGAGCCATCGAGCTTATTTCGTTCAGGATAGTGCAGGGAGTGGGAGCAGCATTTCTTTTCTCAAACAGTGCTGCGATAATCACAGACGCATTCCCAGAGAACGAGCGCGGACAGGCACTTGGGATTAATATGGTCGCAGTCCTCGCCGGCTCACTCATAGGTCTTGTCGGCGGAGGAATCCTCGCCACGTTTGACTGGAGGTATGTCTTTCTTGTGAGCGTACCCGTTGGAATCTTCGGTACTGTGTGGTCATATTGGAAGCTGAAAGAAGTTGGAACTATAAGGCGAGACCAGCATCTCGACCTCTGGGGAAACGTGACGTTTGGAGTGGGGCTCACGCTCATTCTCATAGGGGTAACATACGGACTGATGCCTTATGGAAACTCTTCGATGGGATGGTCTGATCCATGGGTAATCACTTCATTGGCAATTGGAGCGTCCTTGCTCGCAGCCTTCCCGTTAGTTGAAACAAGGGTGGTTGAACCCATGTTTCGGCTCGAGCTGTTCAAGATACGCATGTTTAGCGCCGGGAATTTTGCTGGACTTTTAGCTTCAATAGGGCGAGGCGGAGTCCAGATCATGCTCATTATCTTGCTTCAGGGGATCTGGCTTCCCCTCCACGGTTACAGCTATAATTCCACCCCATTTTGGTCAGGCATCTACCTTACCCCGATGCTTGTCGGGTTTGTAATCATGGGGCCTCTCAGTGGCAGATTCGCAGACAGACACGGTGCGAGACTTTTTGCAACACTGGGCATGATCATCACAGCTGGTACTTTTTTCGCGCTCTCCCTTCTGCCCTACAACTTTGCCTTCTTGCCATTTGCGGTCATTTTATTCATCATGGGACTTGGCGGGGGAATGTTTGTCTCGCCTAATACCGCCTCAGTTATGAGTTCTGTTCCTCGGGAGCACAGAGGAGTGGCGTCGGGAATGCGCGCCACTCTTCAGAACATCGGACAGACTATCAGCCTTGCCATCTTCTTCACAATCATAATCACTGGACTTTCGAGCAATCTGCCCGGTGCCCTCTTTTCGGCCTTGACAAAAGCCGGGATTCCTTCGGCTACTGCGTCCTCATTGAGCAATGGAATTTCTCCTACTGGCGCCCTATTCGCGACGTTTCTCGGATACAATCCACTACCTCAAGCAGTTCCGAGCATTGTAGGTAATCTATTCTTTCCAAACGCAATAGCTCCCGCATTCATGTCAGCGTTGCAAGATGCCTTCTACATTGGTGCGGTGCTTTCCATTGTGGCAGCACTCGCTTCGTTTCTTAGGGGAGGCGTAAGTGGCGCTCCTTCAGAAAGAGTTGCTGCCGAGGTGGTCTCATCGCAGAAAGCCAAAGCTCAATTCATTCCAACGCAAGATTCTGCCAGCAATCCAGCTGCTCCGAATAGTGCCGAGCGCAGGTGAGCCTGCTGAGCCAAGCGCGATGATAATTCCTTATACTCTTAGTCGCACGGAGAAAGCAGTCATGAATCAACGATCTCCGGAATCTGACGGTTCGGTTCTCGAAATTGCGACTCTCGGTGGTGGGTGCTTTTGGTGCACCGAAGCGGTGTTTACTGAGCTCAAAGGCGTGGAAAAAGTAGAGTCAGGTTATTCGGGCGGAAAGGTCGCCAATCCTTCATATGAAGAAGTATGCACAGGGAAAACAGGCCATGCTGAAGCGGTTCAGGTCACTTTTGATCCAGAGGTAATCTCATACGAGGACTTGCTTCGGATCTTCTTCAGTGTTCACGATCCGACAACATTGAACCGCCAAGGGGCAGATGTTGGAACTCAGTATCGATCGGTGATTTTCTACCATAACGAAATGCAAAGTGAGACAGCAAACCATATCCTGAAAGAAATCAACGATTCTGAGATGTGGGGTAACCCTGTTGTGACCGAAATTTCGCCTTTCAAAGCATTCTACAAGGCAGAGGACTATCACCAGAATTATTTCGCCCAGAACCCAAGACAGCCCTACTGCCAGGCGGTCATCGCTCCTAAAGTGTCAAAGTTTCGCAAACATTATTTCGACAGGCTCAAGAAATGACCAGCACGCGCTAGACCTGTTCTTTTTGAACCTCTGTTCAGTCTACGAACGAATCTCAACCGAGCATGATGCAGCCTACATCTGAAGAGCTTCTTTGAGTGTCTTGTATCTGTTCCGGATCGTAACCTCAGTTACCCCAGAGGCCTCTGCCATGTCCTTTTGAGTCTTGTTCTCGTTTTCCATAACGGAAGCGATGTACAGGGCTGCAGCCGCCAGTCCCATAGGGTCCTTTCCTGCAGCGCTGCCAGTTTCACTTGCACGCCGAAGTATCTCTATTGCTCTTCTCTTCGTCTTCTCTGAAACACCAGCCTTGTTTGCAATCCTCGATACTGATTTGATCGGATCAGCGACAGGCATTCTCAGATCTAGCTCCTTGAGGATCAGCCTGTACGAACGGGAGAGTTCTTTCCTCTTCACGTTGCTAACTGCTGCGAGATCCTTGAGAGTTCTCGGTGTCTCAGTGTCGCGCATCGCTGCGTAGAGTGATGCGGCAATCATTGCAGATATCGATCTGCCACGGATCAGCTTCCGATCAACAGCCTTCCTATAGATGTAGGCGGCGCGTTCGACTATTGCGTCGCTCACCCGAAGCTTGTCTGTTAGCCGCGGAAGCTCCCCAAAAGCCTGCCTTAGGTTCCTATCGACCGATTCATGGACCTGGCTTCGCTTGTCCCATGTCCTGAGCCTTTCAAGGGTCGTTTTCATTGAGGATTCCAGCGCCCTTCCTGAAGCATCCCTGTTCTCTGCACCTATTACGGTTGCAAGCCCCATGTCGTGCAACGCAAGGCTCGAAGGCATGCCAGTTCGGATCCTATCCGCGCCTCCCTCCTCTTTAGCAAAGGTTCTCCATTCTGGGCCAAGTGACTCGATTTTCTCTTTCCCAACGTAGCCACAGTTGGTACAGATCTGTTCTCCACTTGCAGAATCAAAAACCATAGCCGACTTCCCGCACCTTGGGCACTTTTCAAAAGATTGTAGACCTAGTCTGCTTTTACCTTTGTATTCCATAGTCATCTTTCCTTCGCCTACCTCTTTTCTTTCCAGAAACAATTATTAGGGCGTCTCCGCCCTTATAAACCTTGTGGAGAGAACAGCCCGACGAGGGAGAGCTAGAGAAGAAGCTTAGGGCACCTGTGAGTCAGAATCTCGGTTAGGGAGTCCTCAACGGTACCCAGGAGAAAGGCAATTTTTCCGGAGGCGCCCTTCCAAGATCCCAATCTCAGCCCCAGTAGGGGTTCTAGAATTCTCCTGACTATTGAGAAGGGATTTAAAATGAGCCTGCCAAAAGAGATCGCTTTCAGCAAGCCGGCATCTCCAGATTCCTAGCTCCACTGAATTGCCATATTGAAAGACACAACGCTCCCCGCCGTGGCCGAGCTTGAGGCGTAGGCAACCAGCTCAACATATTGGAATGCGGATGGATCAATCGAAACAGGGAAACTACCAGATATCGACCCACTTATAGCTGAGGTAAACGTATAGTTTCCAACGCAGTTCGCGGGAGATACAAGGGAGCCCATCGCAGTGAACTCTGTCTCGTCGGTGCAATAATACACGGTAATCTTTCCCAATGCCTTTGATGGGTCCGAAATGCCAGAGATTTGGACACCTCTTATGATATGAAACGAAGATCCTGTATTTTTGATCGCGGTTACATTTGTATAATATGAAGCAGGAATAACAGAGTTGGTAATTGCTGCAGGGAAGAAGGTCATCGTGATCATTGCCGAATCATGAGTCGGTGCAATAGACACATGCGTGCAAGGGCTCATATTGCACATAGAGGAGTCTGCTCCAGCCAAGAGCTGCACGTCAGGAGTCTGCACGCCAAGCGTTGTGTTGCCGTAATAGAAGACATAAACTGTTGCGCTCGCTGCCCCGATGAGTAATGAAACTAGCGCCAATAGCATGAGCTTTCGAAAATTGGTTTTGAAAGTGCTCTGCATATGGCGAGACCGGGCAGTAGACAAAATATTCGCCACTTACATAGTTGACCCCGCGTTATAATAGGAAACATGCCGTTTAGATTAATCTCGAGTAGCCTTACACCTGAATTTGCAGAGGATCTATGCTCGCTCATTCTCAAACTTGATAATCGTGTTCACATTTATTAATGTCAAACACAGGTTCGAGTTGCAAATTCCATGAAGCATGTAACGCAAAATAACCAAGGTGGTGGTGTAAAGATTCGCGGTGCCTTGGTCGGCTGCCTCTTGCTGATTCTTCTGGTTGCTCCTGGCATTCTATCTGTGTCCCTTCCCTTTGCTTTGTATTCAAACGCGCAAACTTCGTTTCAAAACATTGTTTCATTCAGAGTGAGTGGTACACACAACTATTCATCTC
>DAIDAB010000043.1:12616-12855 GCA_027310845.1 bacterium
AATGTGCCGCTTGCTGCGTCTGTTTCTCCAGGAGGCGGCCACACTCCGAACCTGCTGGTGAAGTCTGCCAACGACGGGTATAATGTCTACATGCTTTTCAAATGGAACGTCACCGAAGGACCTTCCTTCCTTTCTGAAAACGAACTGTATAGAGCTGCCAATGGAACTTTGTTACCGCTGACCCCAGGTGTTACAACGAATGTTACCCAGCTGTTCTACAACTCCACGTACTACTATCC
>DAIDAB010000044.1:0-12267 GCA_027310845.1 bacterium
TCCAATAAGAGTGGCTTTCAATACAATTCTTGTTTTACTCCCTAGCTTTATATTTTCTCCCCCCTAGCGCGATTTTCACCGGCGCGCGCGTGAAACTCATTATGATATAACGATCCACAAAGAAACAAAGGAATATTCAATTCAAGCAATGATCCATTCGCCTTGTGTCTACCCAGCTTAGCTTCAAAACAAGTGTGCGCAAAAAAGAAAATACTCACGAATTAATAATAAGATTCCAATTTCAAATCATCGAGTGTCATCTTTGAGGCAATGTAGCCAACTTTTTGAGATCATCTTCTAGTCTCCAACGTTTCTCATATGATATCTTAGCAGAATCATGCTAACATGTCATAAATAGATTGATCTCGAGAATAGAAGTTGGAGATCAAGTTTCTAGTGCCTCGTTCAGGGTGTCATTTGTTCTTTGATCTTTTTCCCCATCTAAGAAAGAGAATTTGGTGAGGCCAGACCATGAGTGAGGAGATCTCAGAAGCATGCGGGATTTTCGGAGCAATTTCGAAATCCGATATGGACGTTTTCCCTCTCCTTTATTGGGGACTCCTTTCCTTGAATCATAGAGGTCAACAATCTTATGGCTTCACCACTCTGAAAAGAGGAACCTTTCACAAAAAGGAAGATCTGAACCTCGTCCCTACTGATCCGAGAGAAGTTGGGAAACTTTCTTCCGCCCTCCGTGGTTCTGTCGGAATCGCCAATGCAAGATACGCTACTTCCGGTGGACGACGGACTAAACACCTTCAGGGAGGAAAGCAACCGCTGGTCGTTTCGGCCGGTAAAAAGAGGATTGCAGTAAGCTACAATGGAAACATTGTTAATGCGTCCCGACTCCGGTCAGATCTAACGAGAGAGTTCGGCAAGTTCAAGACTGATGCCGATACTGAAGTCTTAGCTCGTCAGCTTCTTCTCGCGCTCGAAGAAAACAGTGGGGACTATCAAAGAGCAATCGGAAACGTGCTTGATGTCGTAGAAGGCGCGTACTCCGCTATGGTGCTTGATTCCGATGGAAGTCTCCACGCGTTTAGAGATGTTCATGGGATACGCCCGTATTGTTTTGGAACTAAGAAAGGAGCCTACGCTTTTGCTTCGGAAACCCCAGCACTTGACATCAATGGGTTTTACCAGCAGGATTACGTCCATCCTGGCGAGCTCGTTTCTGTCGACAGCAAAGGCAATTTCGAAAGGACAAAGGTAAGGAAGCAGAGGGATGCAATCTGCGCGTTCGAATTTGCGTACTTCTCCCGTCCAGACTCAATATTGAACGGTACCAAGAAACCGGTCTATAAGATAAGAGAGCAATTTGCAAAAGCACTTGCGAAAACATACCGTAGCACTCTCCGAAATGCAGATCTCATAATTTCAATGCCCGAAACAGCAGACGATGCAGCGTACGGATTGCATGAAGCGACAGGACTTCCATGGGAGAGAGCTGTCAGAAAGAACAGATATGTGACGAGGCGCGCCTTCATTTCAAGGAGCAACGAAAGGGACAGTGTGATAGACAAGAAGGTGAACATCGTTCCGAGTCTTGTCAAGGGAAAGAGACTCGCAGTTATCGAAGACAGCATCGTGCGTGGCGACACCTCCAAGATCAACATTGCAAAACTACACGGAGGAGGCGCCAAGTCAGTAGATCTTTTTGTAACTTACCCTAGAATCACCGATCCTTGTCTATATGGAGTCGATATGGCGACCTATGGCGAGCTTCTAGGTTCCAAAATGAGTGAGCGTGAGATGGCATCGTGGCTGGGCACCCGCTCTGTGAATTTCCAAACAATAAATGGACTCGTGGAATCGATAGGGATTTCTCAGGAGAGACTCTGTCTGGGTTGTGTCACAGGACGGTACCCAACGCCCACTGCTCAAGAGCTCGCTGACTCAATAAAGCGAAACTACGGCAGGTCGAGAAAAGAGAGCAAAGCTCGAATATACGAGAGCACCACTAATCAGGGCACCTAGGTCGAGACAAATGAGGAAGGACGTGTTGATCGTAGGTTCGGGTGGAAGGGAACATGCCATCGCGTGGAAAGTGTCCCAGAGCCCGCTTGTCCGAAATATCTTCGTCGCGCCTGGAAACGGGGGAACAAGAATGTGGAACGTTCCCATTCAAGCAACTGACATCGATTCTCTTTGCAATTTCGCAGAAAAACAGGATTGCCTTACGATTGTAGGGCCGGAGGCGCCACTTGAGCTCGGGCTCGTCAACCATTTCAGAAAGAAGGGACTTCCAGTGTTTGGTCCGACCAAGGAACAGGCAAGGCTTGAGTCAAGCAAAGCGTTTTCAAAGGAATTCATGCTCGACAATGGCCTTCCCACAGCGAAGTTCAAAACATTCTCAAATCCAGAGCAAGCAATTGATTACTCGGATTCAATGGAGGGAAATATTGTCGTCAAGGCGGATGGACTTGCATCAGGGAAGGGCGTCATGGTATGCTCTAACAGAGAAGAGGCGAGGAACGCAGTAAGAACAATCATGGTAGAGAAAGCATTTGGCAAAGCGGGCAATGTCGTCATCGTGGAGGAAAAGCTCAGCGGAAGCGAGGTGTCAGTAATGGCAATGTGTGATGGCAGTGATGCAATGTTTCTCGGGACCGCTGTCGACCACAAGAGATTGCTCGACGGAGACAGAGGTCCCAACACTGGAGGAATGGGTGCCTATTCTCCAGCAGCTGGACTTCCTGAGGAAGTGCTGGAAGTTGTGATGGAAAAAATAGTCAAACCGACTGTCAGAAAGACTGGATTCACTGGTTTCCTTTACACAGGCCTCATGATGACTGCAGAAGGCCCTATGATCCTAGAGTTCAATGCGCGCTTCGGAGATCCAGAAGCCCAGGCAATCCTGCCTAGACTTGAATCCGATATTCTTGATCCCGTCATGTCCGCTTGTTATGAAGGAAGTCTTGGAGGAAGCTCTAGCCCGAAATGGTCGAATCTTAACACCTGTAGCGTCATAATGTGTTCCGCAGGGTATCCGTTACATGTCAAGACGGGCGCGGAAATCAAGGGACTAAAATTTGTAGACAGTGAAAATGGCATTTTCGTGTTCCATTCGGGCACAAGATTCCAAGACGGCAGGCCCTATACTTCGGGTGGTCGTGTCATATGTGTGACGGGAATGGCTAGCTCACTTGAAGGGGCCTCTGGCATTGCTTATGCGGCAGTCGGAAAAATCCATTGGGAAGGAGAGAATCACCGAACAGACATAGGCCGAGCTAGGAATGAAGTCCCTTGAGGGATGACATTGGCAAAGAAGCTACTTTTTCTTGCATCTGGAAGGGGCAGCAACTTCCAATCGTTTGTGGATCATATAGAATTGGGCATACTTAGAAATCTATTGATTGCTGGGGTGGTCTGCAATCAGAATCGTGCCCCAGTGCTTGACCGAGCAAGGAAGGCCGGTATCCAGACTTTCGAGATCGAAGGAGTCACAGGAAAAAAATTCTCGTCGCCTGAGGAGAGAGAAGAGGCGCGTATCGCCTTTGACAAACAGTGTTTGGACATTGTAAAATCACAGAGTATTGACTTTGTAGTCCTTGCGGGTTTTGATCAAATAGTCAGCAAGAAGTTCGTTGACGCCTTCCCGCTCAAGATAATCAACATACATCCTGCGTACGATCTTAAGAAGTTCGGTGGCAAGAACATGATAGGGTCTCGAGTCCATGAGAGTGTCTTGTCAAGTGGAGTAGAATACTCCGGCTGCACAGTTCATTTCGTTACTGGAAAGGTGGATCAAGGTCCCGCGATCCTGAAAAGACGAGTTCCAGTTCTCCCAGGAGACACAGGGTCGAAGCTTGGAGAACGCATCTTGCTCGAAGAGCATCTGGCCTACCCCGAGGCCCTGCAACTACTTGTTGAGGGCCGAGTGCTGGTCTCAGACTCTGGCGACGGTTGTTTTGTCGACTTTTATAGCGACAATTGGGATATCTTTTGGTATGAGCGCCAGTGCGCCTACATCGATATTCAGTCCAAGCAAAAGAGGTTACATGAATAGTGGAAACTGTAATGATGCATGCTGAACCTCTGGTTCAGCAGATGAAGAATGTCATCTCAAAAGACGTGAGCGAGCTAAAACGCGAGAAGGGAATTCACCCAAAGCTTGTTGCCCTTCTAATTGGCAACGACCCCGTTTCCCGAACATACGTTGAACTAAAGAGAAACGATTGCGCAGATGTAGGCATAGAGTCCGAAGTCAGGGATGTGAGCACTTTGCCCGTTGGAGAAATCAGCCACCGACTTTTCGAACTCATAGGAGAGCTGAATTCTGATCCTGCTGTCACTGCAGTGATTCCGCAAATGCCTTTTGATGGGAGGGTGAGCGAAGAAGAGGTGTTTTCTACACTTAGCCCGGACAAAGATGTTGACGGCTTGACTCCGTTTCGTCTGGGAAAGTTGATGAGAAACGAATACTCCTTAGAGTCCTCTCTTCTTCCTTGCACACCAAAAGGGATCATCATGCTTGTTCAACACTATGGCGTGCCAGTGACAGGCTCTGACGTGGCAATCATAGGAAGAAGCACACTCGTAGGGGAACCCCTGAGGAAACTCTTTCAGGATCTTGACGCGACAGCTACGTGCTACCATACTCATTCCAAACACTTGGCGGCAAAGATCAAGGAAGCAGATATTGTAGTGGCGGCGTCTGGCAGACCGCCAGAGATCTATGATGAAGCAGGTTTTAGGATATCCGGAGGAATGGTAAAAGAAGATGCAGTTGTAATAGGAGTAGGCGTCAAGAGAGACACAAAGTCTGGCAAGATGCTCTTCGATGTGGACACAAAATCACTGAAAGGGCAGTGTGCGTATCTGACTCCCAATACTGGAGGGGTCGGCGCGATGACAAGGTCGGTGTTAATTCAAAACACAGTGATTGCCGCGAGAGTCCAGCTATTGAAATTTTGAATTAAAGCGCTTGCTCGACATAATCTACCATTGCCTTAATAAGAGCGTACCCGTCACCATGAGCTTCCGGTTTTCGACCTAGAGTCCAGTCCGGCAATTGGTAGCCCCAGTATGCATCCTCTGGGTGCGGCATTAGCCCAAGAATGGTTCCGCTGGGATCGCTCAGGCCGGCAATGTCCAAGATAGATCCGTTCGGATTCTCTGGGTAGGAGCTGTCAGCTAGCTTGCCATCACCTCGCGCGTACTGGAATGCAATCTGATTCGATTCAACTACTCTGTCAAGAATCTCTTTGTTTGCCGCAATGAATCTACCTTCCCCGTGCGCGACAGGAAACCTGAAGAGGTCAGGAAGGTTCCTTGTGAATAAACAGTTGCTCCTTGGATTTCTCCTTAGTGTCACCCATCGACACTCAAAGTGCCCCGATTTGTTGCTTGCAAGAGCGGATTGCGGCTGTTCAGACAGAAAGTCGAATCCAGGCAAGAGACCGAGTTCGACTAGCACTTGGAAACCGTTGCAGATCCCTAGAATTGGCTTTCGTGCCTCCACGAAGCGGCGCATGTCATCTTTCAGAAAAGATAGGATCCTCTTGGCCCATATAGCTCCAGCTCTAACATAATCTCCGTAGGCAAAGCCGCCTGGAAAAATAAGGGCGTCATATGTCGCAAGGTTCCTACGTCTCAGGATGTCATTCAGATGAAGTATTTCGACGTTCACGCCTTGATCCTCAAGACAGCTGGCGATGTCGCCATCCCTATTGGAACCGCCAACACGCATTACGCAGATTCTGATCCTTTCTCTTTGCATGAATTCGTCACCTAGGAAAATGTTCCCTTCCATGCATTGTAGCACTCGGAGATGGGCAAGTCAATTATCTTTTTCTTCGCGTGATCATGAATCTGTAGCTTGTTGGTGGAAATAGTGCCAATCTTCGTGAAAACAAATCCCTTCATCATCTTCTCAAACTTATCCTCCTCACCTTGCTGAATTTCCACCAAAAAACGAGAGTTAGATTCCGAGAAAAGTGTCTCAGTCTCCGAAAGCTTTGACTTTCCACTCTGAATCTCTGGAAGGTAAACGGTCGCCCCCAACATTCTCGCGAAACACATCTCAGCCATGGCAACAGCCAAACCTCCAGCAGAAAGATCATGACATGATCTTGCGAAGGGCTGATCAAGAACTCTGTTCATCGTTCTGTAAAGTGAAGAAGCAACCTGCGCATCAACTCTTGGAACCAGTCCTCCCCGAAAATGCTTCATTCTGAAATATTCTGAACCTCCGAACTCCGATTTTGTCTCGCCAATTAGGTAAATGGAGTTGCCAGGTTCCTTGAAATCTGATGAAATGC
The DNA here is from genome assembly GCA_027310845.1 of bacterium. Classification (GTDB taxonomy): domain Archaea; phylum Thermoproteota; class Nitrososphaeria; order Nitrososphaerales; family CADDZS01; genus JASHOD01. Next base: position 6,264 of record DAIDAB010000044.1, read on the forward strand.
ACCGCGAAATTTCTGGGACTATCCCCAGTGCGGTAATGACTAGTGTAGGAGCTATCTCTCCTAGAGGAGTCTCGTTGTAAAGGCTATCTTTTCCCGAGATAAACGGCGTGCCGAATCCCTTAGCGAAAGCATAACACGCCTCCGCGGCGCGCACGAGAGAGCCTAGATTCTCAGGCTTGTCGACGTCCCCCCAAGCGAAGTTGTCAAGCAATGCGATTCTCCTTCCCCCGACAGCAATATTGTTCCTTATCGCCTCATCAATCGCGGAGGCCGCCATCCAATAGGTATCGATGAGTCCATGAGAGGGATTGAAACCACACGAGATTACGAGCCCGCGGTCAGAATTTGGAACCGGTTTGATAACTGCAGCATCGTTAGGTCCAGAGTTCGGATACTGGAAGGGTTTGACCACTGTGTTGCCCTGGACCTCATGATCATAGGTCCTCACAATTGCCTCCTTGCTCGCCACGTTCGGCGACCGCAGCACCGCAAGCAGGTCGTTCGAAACGTTGGCTTGAGCGAATAATTTCACTGGATCTTTTCCGGCGACCTTTGTGGTGGGCGTCTTTGCGACAAGTTTTGGTAGTGGAGGGCCGAATAGGAAGCCGAAATCGAGCCTGCCAAGATGCTCTCCTCTGTAGTGAAGGTAGAGCTCGTTCCCTTCAGTAAGTTTACCAAAAGCGCTTGCTTCTATTTCTTCCCGCTCAAAAACTGAGAGGACCTTTGCTAACGTTGGCTCAGGCACGACGAGTAGCATACGTTCTTGGGTCTCAGAGATCCATATTTCCCAAGGGGCAAGATCCTGCACCGAGAGGGGGACGCTCGCTAGATCGACTTCTGCACCGCAACCGTAACCGCGAGCGGTCTCACATACTGCTGAAGAAAATCCGCCTCCGCCGAGATCGGTAATCGCAGATGCAAGATGCCTGTCGGCTATTTCGAGTACTGCTCGCTTCAGTCGCTCTTCAACTATAGGATTTGGTATTTGGACGGCCGGTCGCAACTTGTCAGCGTTCGAACCTATTTTCTCCGAGGCGAAGTTCACGCCGTGGATTCCATCACGGCCCGTGCGTGAGCCAGCTATGACAAGAATGTCTCCAGGTTTTGCGCTCTTCACGTAGTTCCGATTCTTCAAAAGCCCTATGCATCCGCAGAATACTAGCGTGTATCCGGTGAAACTGTTATCGAAATAGACAGCTCCGTTCACAGTCGGTATGCCCACATTGTTGCCATAATTTCCTACTCCAGCAACGACTCCCTTCATAAGATACTTGGGATGTCTGATTCCTGATGGGAGCTTAGAGTACGGAAAGTCAAGCTCTCCAAAGCACAGCACATCAGTGTTTGCAATTGGCTGCGCCCAAACTCCTAGTATATCCCTTATCACACCACCCACGCCCGTGGCCGCTCCACCGAATGGATCTATCGTGCTTGGGTGGTTGTGAGTTTCGACTTTTGCTGCGATTGAGTAAGTTTCCTCAAACTTAATGATCCCAGCGTTGTCTTTGAATGCCGAGATAAGCCAATTTGCTTCAATCTCCTCTGTGGCCTTCGAAATGTAAGACCTGAGAAGCCCATCGACAAGGTTCTTCCCAATTTGAATCGGAGATTTGAATATCTTATGAAAGCAATGTTCAGACCAGGTTTGGCCAATCGTCTGGAGCTCTATCTCTGTTGGCTCTCGCCCGATCTTCCTATAATAAGACCTGACCTCCTTTACCTCGCGCTCGTCAAGCCCTGTGCCGAGATTCTTTGCGAGTTGGAAGGCTCTTTTTTCGTCAGAGGCAACGAGTTTAAGACTTTCCTGAACCGCCAACTTCAACAACCTCAGCCTTGTACTCGTCCTTTGTAGGATTCACGAGCAATCGCGAACACATCATTCGTGCAGCTGACTCTGCATCCTTCTTGGAATTTGAATCAATAGTTATCTCGAATACTTTCGCCATTTTTACTTGTGAGACAGCGAAATTGAGGTCCACGAGAGATTTCTTCACGGTCTCCGCTTCGGGATCAATCTCATCCTTTCTGAGCTTTACTTCTATTCTTGCCTTGAACTTCATTGTCTGGTTTCCTTCAACGGTTTCGAGTTATAGTGTGAATTGTCGTGCAATTCCGTGGCATTATTACAGGATGACAGGTCTTGCTCTGTCGCCCGATTCGCGGATCACAATCTTCCCGCTTTTTGTGACCCTGCCGATTCTTCTCGTAGTGTGGTATTTATTAAACAAATCAACCAGGTTGTCAGCATTTTCGTTTTCAGCGATGACCGCAAAGCCGTACCCCATGTTGAAAGTCCGATACATTTCCTCCCTTGTGATAGACTTTTTCATCTCCTTTGAAGTTCGTTCTATCAACCCAAAGATTCCCGAAGGTGGATTCATTGGGCCTATCTCAACACCGAATACTTTGCCACTAGCCCGCTTTCTTTGAGAATCTAGCAGACGTTGAAACTTCCCAAAGCCGTCGCCAGTAATGTGAATCGCTGCCTTGAGACCAAACCTTCGTGCGGCTTCGATTATCTCACGGGCATAGATCCTTGTTGGTTCAAGAAGCTCTCTGATGAGAGGCCTTCCCATACCTTCTGGAATATCGTGCAAGTCGTACTTCCCACCCCAGGCCTTGAGCAGCACTTTTCTCGCAAGGCTGATGCCATTGGAATGTATACCTGAGCTTTCAATTCCAAGAATTACATCACCCTCATCTATGAATCCCTTGACCACTTCGCACTTGTCGACAACACCGAGGCAGGAGACTATTAAGTCAAAGGGATCTGCGCAGGCGCCCAAAAGGGGACTATGAAGTATTTCGGAAACATCACCAGTTTCGCCCGATGCAAGAACACATCCGGCTAGTTCTGCTCCTTTTTCGATTCCCTTTACAAGCCTCGTAACCACGGTAGGGCTCGATTTTGAAATATGAATCGCGTCGGCCAGGAGAAAGGGTGCAGCGCCCGAACGAACCACATCGTTGACAGCCATCGCAACTCCATCAATCCCTATCAATGAATGCCCGTTGGGATCGAGCTCTGCAAGAAGTGTTTTTGTGCCAATTCCTTCGATTTGCAGATCCAAAAAAGAGTCTCTGCTCTTGGAAGTGGGGAAGACTGGTCCGAAAGGAAGCTCAAGTGGTCTGCCCTGCGCATAGGTATTCCATCTTTGTCGTAGTTCTTCTATAACTTTCACTCTAGATCTTTCCCGAGTTGAGCGGTCAACACCTGCCCAAGAATAGGAAAAATCATGACTGTGGGGTTTTAGTTTCTTGTTAGGAGATTCCTTCATAGAAGCGACCTTGCAAGATTAAGCCAGATCACTCAAAACAATAAGCAATCTCAGCGCAAATTGGAAAGAATTCTTTCCCAATTCTTCGCAACAGTTTCGGTCTTTTTCGATGCAATGCCAACATAGAGGACCGGGTTCTCCACAAACCTGAGCTCATTACCAATTTTGTCATAGTATTTTTTCAATTGAGGATCTGAGGCCACAATCTTGCGGAAGGAACTTCCAGACTTGATGCTTCTTTGAACAACCTGCCTTACATATTCGTGGGCATCTGGATGGCCGGCGAAAGCAAGTAGGACGTAGAGAGGTTCGGCAGCCATCTGATCCATGCTTGATTCCAGATTTCGTTTCATCTGTACACTGTTCACGACCAGCCTGGGCCTTCTTCTATCTTCATCCCATATTGTCTTTGATAGCCTCCGCACACAATAATCGAAGGCGACAATCAGCTCGGGAAGATATCTTTGCGAACTTGAGTTGGTAAGATCCCGCTGATGTTCTGAAATCTGATCCATGTATATTGTGACCATCTGTGGCATAAATTTCTTCCAGAGGCTCTCCAAGTTTTCGAAGCTTATTGGGTTCCTTTTCTGCGGCATTGTGGAAGAACCCACTTGTTTCAAAGTGAATTCCTCAGACACCTCGTCTATTTCGGTTCTCTGAAGGTGGCGTAGGTCACGTGAAAGATTTGCAAGAACACCAAAAGCCGAAACTATACTATGCATGAGATCGGTGACTGCTTCTGGCTGAACAATCTGTGTCGACACTTCGCATGCACCAAGGCCCAGTGTCCCCAATAGCTCACTTTCGAATCTCTGAGGGTCACTCACCACCAGCGAGAGTGGCCCGTATACTCCTACAGCCCCTGCGAACTTTCCTGCGAGACCATTGACTGCATCATTGATCTTGAGGATGCGCTTCCCCAATCTGCTTACGTAATAGGAAAGGAAGAATCCAAATGTCACTGGCTCTGCATGCTGGCCGTGAGTTCGTCCCACCTGAACTGTTTTAGTATGAAGCCTTGAGATGCGAATTAGAGCGCGCTCCAATCTTATTAGATCCGGCAATACAACACTCTTCATCGCATCTTTGAAGCGCATTGCGTTTGCAGTGTCGACAATGTCGTAAGATGTTGCAGTCAGGTGCACGTACGGTTTTGCTTTGTCTGAAACCCGTCGACGAATCACGTTGGCGAGCGCGCGGATATCATGCTTTATACGCAACTCTTCAGCATAGACCTCTTTTGCGCTGATTTGCTGACAGGCTCTCGAGATCTCCTTCGCTACTGATTTGTCACATATTCCGGCTCTAGAAAGTTGCATTGCAAGAGCAGCTTCAACGCGAGATTTGTACTTGACATAACCTTCTTCCGAGAGGTATGGTAGCAGATCTCTTACACTATAGCGGAAATCCGTAGGAGAGAAGAGATCAAAGTGTGTCAAATTGTCGGATTTTGTCAAATCGACTTTCCTAATCCCGTTTCGAAACTTGAGAGAACCCTGGATATTGTTCTAACCAGTTATGTTCAAGACCTCGTCCACGCTCAAAAGACTGAGGGATGAAATTTCCTTCTTCCCTGACAGAACCTCATAGGCTCCAGTGCATCGGCGTGAGATCTGCTCAATGACGAGATCCGGTAGCTCTGGAATGGGTCCCTCGCCCGAGAAGCCCTTTCTCAGCAAAAAGTCGCGCAGGAATTCCTTGTCGAGACAATGTTTCTCTTGTTTCTCGCCGACCACATACTTGTCTCTTGACCAGAATCTGGCAGAGTCATGTGTGGGTGGTTCGTCTATCTGAATAAGATCATCGTCCAGGCGTCCGAATTCGAGCTTGAAATCCGGAATTATTATTCCCTTGAGCCACGCCTCTCTCTTGTAGTACTCATAGAGCCTGAAAGTGGCTTCCTCGAGCTCTTTCCACTCATCACTGCTCACGAGCCCTGATTCAATTGCTTTCTGCTTAGATAGTTCCTCGTCGTGACCATGTTCGCTTTTGGTCGTTGGAGTCAGAATGGTCTCCGGAAGCTCCTCTGCTAGCTGAAGCCCGCTTCTTAGTTTGATGCCTGAAATTTCATGCAAACCTTTTGAGTACGCCCTCCAAGCAGACCCGTAGAGGTAGGCTCTTGCAATCCACTCTATGTCAATGCGTTTGGCTTTTCTCACCCTGAGAGTGCGATCATCCAATTTGGAAATGAAGTGATTCTTCATAATGTGGCCAGTCTTCAAAAACCAGAATTCAGAAAGGCCTGTCAGTGCTGCACCTTTGCCACTAACACCTCGGGGCATAACGCGATCAAAGGCCGATATTCGGTCCGTTGCAACAATCAGCAGTTCATCATCCTCATCATAGATGTCTCTGACCTTCCCTTTGTGAAGCAGTTTCTTGTCTTCCAGTTCGGATTCAAGAAGAATTGTCAAGTCATAATCTCCTTCATTCGAAGTCATTCTCTCATGAGTCAGGCGATTTTGTCAGATTCTCGTCCATACTCACTATTTGTCTCTTCTTATCTTCGAGACTATTTGCAATTTCTCTTGCTATCTTTCGGTCTGTCAGTGCGAATATCTGAGCGACAAAATGAGCAGCCTTTGAAGGTTCATTCACAAATGCCACAGGCACATCCGAAGGAGTGAATTCGCTTGAAAATACTTTGGGATACCCCAGCTTGTCCGTGTCAGGAGGACATGCGACTACTGGAAAAAGACGCTGAGCTGCGACCACTCCTGACA
>DAIDAB010000044.1:12297-12631 GCA_027310845.1 bacterium
CGGAAAGACCCGCGACCGTGATCGCCACTATCTGGTCTCCTAATGAAGCGTATTCTGCCAAGATCCTGAGCAGGTGCTCGGGTGTTCTGTGGGCCGAGGCAATTCGCAGGTCACAGAGAATCGAATACATCGACAAGGTTTCCTTGATTCTCTTCGCAAACTCTAAATCGCTTTTGGAGCCCATTATCACCACTACTCTCTGCAAACTCTTTTCGATCTTGCCTCTGACGAGCCCATTTATTATGCATTTTAGTATTGAATGTGGTGACTTACGCAGGGAAAATGGTTTTGATTCAATATCAACCTGAATCAAGCTGTGCAAGCGAATCAGAGC
>DAIDAB010000045.1 GCA_027310845.1 bacterium
GAACCGATCCTGAAAACCCTCTCTGACGCAAAACTAACGCCCTCGCAAATCGACAAAGTCATCCTCATTGGTGGTCAAACAAAAATGCCGCTAGTTCAGCAATTCATCGAGGACATCATAGGGAAAAAGCCTGAGAGAGGTATAGACCCAATGGAGTGCGTGGCGATAGGCGCGGCTATTCAGGGAGGTGTACTCTCGGGCGAGATATCGAACATAGTGCTTCTCGATGTAACGCCTCTTTCGCTTGGGTTAGAAACTCTAGGCGGCGTATTCACAAAGATCATAGATCGGAACACGACAATCCCTGTCAAACAGAGACAGACGTTCTCAACCGCCACCGACTCACAACCGGCCGTCACGGTACACGTGCTTCAAGGGGAACGCGCCATGGCCAAGGGTAACATCAGCTTGGGTCAATTCGACCTGACGGGCATCCCTCCTGCACCTCGTGGCATTCCCCAGATAGAAGTAACGTTCGACATCAACGCGGATGGAGTCCTCAACGTTAATGCGAAGGATATTGGAACCGGCAAGCAAATGGGAATAAAGATAACGGCTTCGACCAAGCTTAGCCAGACTGAGAAGGATAGAATGATTAGAGAGGCCGAACAGTTCGGCGAGCAAGACAAACGCGCGAAAGAAGAGGCAGAGATGCGGAACACGGCTGACTCCCTAATCTACACATCGGAAAAAACTCTCAGCGAAATCGCAGAAAAGCTCCCGCTAGAGCAAAAGTCACAGATTCAGGAAGCTATCCAAGGACTGAAAGATGGAATTAAGGCAGGAGGCCTTGCCGAAATCAGTGCCAAGGTGGAGGAGCTGAAAAGACTGCTTCAACAGGCAGGAAAGACAGTCTATGAACAAGCAGCATCCCAAAGCGCACAACAACAAGCGAGTCAGGAAGCTCCCGCAGCCGAAGAAGAGCGGCAAGGAAAGACTGTAGAAGCAGACTACAGGGTAGCTTGACAAAGAAACACATTTCTTATAGATTCCGTCTCGATAATTCCAGCTGAAGCGTGAGTTTGTCGAGCAAATTAGACTATTATGATATCCTCGGGGTTAGCCGTGAGGCGAAGGAAGACGAAATCAAGCGTGCATTCCACAAGCTAGCCCTAAAATATCATCCTGATAGGAATAAACTGCCCGACGCTGAGGAGAAATTCAAGGAAGCATCGGAGGCTTATGCCGTTCTTTCCGACCCTGAAAAGAGACAACAGTATGATGCCCGAGGCTTTGACGGAATCAATAAACAGTACAAGCAGGAAGACATATTCAACCAAACAAAGTTCAGAGATGTCTTTACGGAGTTCGGCTTCAACCCTGATGATATCTTCAGTCGAATCTTCCGTGGAAATTTTGGGTTTCAGCAGGAGCAGCCCGTGTCCCCTCGAGGACGTGACCTAGAGGCCCAAATAGAGATCACATTAGAGCAGGCAGCGTTCGGCACAGAGCTAGAAGTTACTCTCCCCCGGGCAAAGAGATGCAGCAGCTGCGGCGGCTCGGGTGTTCAACTTGGCAGTCGATCGGAGGTCTGCCCTAAGTGCAATGGTAATGGGCTAGTGGAGACACGAGTGAAACTCAAAGTCAAAGTCCCGCGTGGAATCGACAACGGCGACCGTCTAGCGCTTCGAGGACAGGGTGACGATGGCCCTAATGGTGGTCCACCCGGAGACTTTTACGTGACGATTAGAATCAAGCCCCATCCATTCTTGAGCAGGCGAGGGAAGGACATCGTGTTCGAGGCGAACATTAATTTTGCGAAGGCTGCAATGGGAGGCGAGATAGAGGTTCCAACACTTACAAGTAGGCGACTGAAGGTTCGGGTACCGCCCGGGACACAGAGCGGCACGTTTCTCCGGATGAAGGGGGAAGGGATAAGCACGCCACAAAGTCAAGGAGATGAGCTCGTTCACATCAATGTCCGAGTTCCTGAGAAGCTAACTACCGCAGAGAAGGAGCTTGTGGAGAAGCTCTCAAAGGAATTCGAGAAGGATGAAGGTAACAAAGTGAGGTTAGTCTCTATCCTAGGTAAATCCTTCAAGCGTTTATTTTTGAAAATAGGAATCCGTCCCTCTGACTGTTCCAGGTCAAAAATGCAAATGCGAAGCCAATTATCCTGATTTATCACTATCCAAAAGGAAGATGTCGGCCTCTAAATGGAAAATGTTCTTTGAAAAGCCGCCCAGGCCGGAAAAATGATTGATTTGATTGGCAGAGAATGTTTGCGCTATCAATTCACAATGATTCATCAATGCAAGATGTGATCGCATTTAGTCCATGACGATAATCGCAAGGGATTCGTGTATCTGTTTGGTAAAGACAGCCTGACAGACCGAAATGCAAATTCGATAGTTTTCAACATTGACCTAATGAAGCAAGTTTCAATTAAGCCAGCGAAATATGACACTTACAAGACTGAGTACTCGACAACTCATTCTTCCCAAATCGTATCGTGTTGATGTATGTGGCATTTGAACCCAAAGGTTTAACCCTCTGAGCTAAAAGAGATCAATCAACTTTGCTTGCCGAAGATTTGACATCCGAAGTCTACAGGTTAGTGGCCGAGCACGGAACAGACGGAGTCTTGCAGAGTACTCTTTGGAAGGAACTTGCCCTCAGCAGCAGGGATGGTTCAAGACTCGCCATTCGACTGGAGAAGCACGGGATGATCCAAAGACAGAAGGTACTCGATGGTGCTAGATGGACCTACAAGCTGACGCAGCTTCGGATACCAGTGAATATCAAATCAATTCAGCAGCTTCCTTGCACAACCTGTCCTTACGAGCTGAGGTGTTCTCTTACAGGGCTTGTGAGCCCCCTTTGCTGTCCCTGGATTGCCGACTGGGTGACCAAGGAGTTCAGAGAATGCGTAAAAGTTACCATCAGCAGCTGAAATTTATCTCGGCGTGTGCGCACCTTCCAAGATTGGATCTGCCAACTCCCTGGAGGAGTGCTTTCAAGCTCTAGGAATATTCCAAACCGCGCAGATGGGACACACCACCATGAATAGCCTTTTACGAAAGTGAATCATTGCGTGTTTTGAGTGCATTGAGCTCGAAAGCATTCGTTCTGATAAATGCAGACCTGGGAGCTGAACAAGACATGGTCAATCAGATAAGGACCATTCCGAACGTAATCGAGGTCCACGTGGTATTCGGAGTGTACGATATTGTCGCAATCGTAGAGGCGGATACTTTGGAAAAAGTGAAGGAGACAGTCACGCATAGACTCAGAACGCTTGAGAAGATTCGCTCAACGCTGACGATGATAGTAGTGGACGAATCACGCTCGTAGTCTCGTCCGTGCCTGAGCCAATGAAGGCACAGTGGTGGGACAGTTGCAAGTATTTTAGAAGTTATGATGCCCTAGCTTATGTCCTCAATCGCAGGCTTTTAGGGTTTAGGTCCCTTTGGCCAATAGCCGTGACAATTGTTGGTGTGATTTTGATGAGTTGCCTTGGTGATGACAGAAGTGTCAGTACCGACTCGAATTTCTCCAGAATTCTGACTTTCTAAACCATCGACTTCAACTCGACATCTCTTTTTATGAGAAGAGTCAAAACATACTTCTTTGACGTTGAATCTTTGGCTTCTGTTTCAATTAATTCTGTTTCCAACATTCCTTTCGTTGTCGTAGATGTTCATTTGGAAGAAGAGCATAGTGTCTAGAATGTACTTTATTTTGTCCTTTGCCTTACGAAGGGCTCAGAAGGAATTCTGATCTTACATATCTGCGTAATAGCTCTTGCTCAAACCTAATAGGGTTGCACTCTGAAACTGGAGTTTTTCCCAATGATTTCTGACTGGCTCTAAACTACGCCCGAATCTTGTCCACACTTAGCCTGGCCGAAGGGATATTAACTTCCAAATTGTCTTGCAAAATACATGCAAGAAGCGGGGTCAAAGGAAGTAACCGAAGCCCAAATTGCCGTGCATTGGAAAGAAGAGGAATTTGTCAATCCACCAACCAAGTTTATTGCCCAAGCCAACATGGCGGACCCAAGTATTTTCGAGAGATTCAAAGAAGAAAACTTTCCTGAATGTTATAGAGAGTATGCAGACATGCTTTCTTGGGACAGCTATTGGCATACTACCCTGGACACAAGTAACCCTCCCTTCTGGAGGTGGTTTGTCGGGGGTAAGTTGAATGCGTCTTACAACTGTGTCGACCGCCACCTTGCAAAATACAGAAACAAGGCCGCAATCATTTGGGTGCCAGAACCGGAGAATGAAGCAGATGAAGTCATAACATATCAAGAGCTCTATGCAAGAGTAAACGAGTTTGCTCTAGTACTCAAAGAGTTTGCAGGTCTCAAGAAAGGGAGCAGGATAACTTTCCATCTCCCTATGATTCCATCCCTTCCCATCTCAATGCTCTCAGCCGCAAGGCTTGGGATCATCCACAACGAGGTTTTCGGAGGATTCAGTGCAAAAGCCTGCGCCGAGAGGATGGAGGATTCAAAGAGCTATGTTCTCGTGACGTGCGATGGTTATTATAGAAATGGGCAGTTGATCGATAAGAAGGCCGATGCAGACATAACAGTCGAAGAAGCAAAGAAGCTCGGAATCAATGTGGAAAAGGTACTCGTCTGGAGACGATATCCAGGCAGATATCTTTCAAAATCGGAAATGGTCGAAGGGCGCGATTACTTTATCGACTATCTTATGAAAAAGTTCCGTGGAAAACGAGTTCCCCCGTTATCAATGGATGCAGAAGATCCTCTTTTCTTGATGTATACAAGCGGTTCCACTGGACGCCCTAAAGGTTGCCAGCACAGGACTGGCGGATATTTGGCGTATGTGGCAGGGACGAGCAAGTACGTCCAGGATATTCACCCCGAAGACGTTTACTGGTGTTTCGCAGATATTGGTTGGATCACAGGCCATTCGTACATCGTTTATGGTCCTCTCGCAGTGGCAGCGACAACGGTGATGTATGAAGGAGTACCAATGTTTCCTGACGCGGGTCGACCTTGGAGAATTGCTGAACGATTGGGCGTCAACATATTCCATACGGCTCCGACAACCCTCCGCATGCTTAGAAAGTCTGGTCCGATGGAGCCTGGAAAATACGGTTATCACTTCAAGTGCATGACGACTGTCGGTGAACCAATCGAACCCGAAGTGTGGAAGTGGTATTACAATATCGTTGGGAAGGGAGAGGCCGCGATCACTGATACCTGGTGGCAGACAGAGAACGGTGGCTTCCTCTGCAGCACAGTGCCTGCGCTTCTCCCCATGAAACCAGGAAGCGCCGGGCCGGGAATGCCTGGAATATATCCAGTTATCTACGACGAGGAAGGAAAGGAGGTCAAGGCGGGACTAGGCAAGGCGGGCAACATCTGCATAAGGAACCCATGGCCAGGCATGATGCAGACAATCTGGGGAGATCATGAGAGATTTGTTAGGCAATACTACTCAAAATACTGTAAAGATGTAGCGAGCAAGGACTGGCACGCATGGCCCTATTTCGCGGGCGATGGAGCCGTCCAAGCTTCGGACGGGTATTACAGGATTCTTGGAAGAGTCGACGATGTCATCAAGGTTGCTGGGCACCGGCTAGGAACCAAGGAACTTGAGAATGCTGCACTAACCACAGAAGCAATTTCAGAAGCTGCAGCGATAGCTCTCGTTGATGAGCTCAGGGGACACGTCCCAGTCATCTATGCCTCTGTCAAGCCAAGTTACACTCCTAGCAGGGAAATAGAGCTAGAGGTAATAGCTAACATCGCAAAGGAACTCGGTCCCATAGCCAAGCCGAAGGCTGTCTACCTGGTCCCAGATCTTCCAAAAACAAGATCTGGCAAGATAATGCGTCGCGTGCTCGCATCCATCTCAAACTCAGAGGATTACGGAGACTTGACTACGCTCGCAAACCCCGATATCGTCGAAACCATACGCAAGATGGTTCAAGGCGACAAGGGACCGACGAAAAAATAGAGAGATATTTTTGGCTGAGCAGCATAATCAGAGTCACTTTGAAACGATGCTCAAAATTGCCAACCATCGAGGACTAGGCCTCAGCCGCAATTCCATTAATCGCGGCCGTTCATTCCCGAAAGTTCTCTAATCACAGCAGACCACGCCACACATACATTGACAGGGTTGTATCCTCCTCCGCCCATGGCGAGGATTCGCCCTTGGCAGATTTCATGGGCCAAACTATGGAGTTTCTTCGTCGCGTAAGCGTGCGCAGCCGCAGTGTACTTTAGATCGCTGATGGGGTCGCCTGCCAAGCCATCGGCCCCGCACTGGAAGAAAATCAGATCCGGCTTGGCCTTGAGGACGAATTCCTCGATCCTGTCGAAGGCCTCGAAAAATTCCTTGTCGCTCGAGCCAGGTGGGAGGGGAATGTTCAATTTGGTCCCGAGACCGAACCCTTTGCCCGTCTCTGTTTCGTCTCCAGTTCCTGGATAGAGGTTGCTGCCATCCTCGTGGATGTCGCCCACTATTACACGGGGGTCAGGCTCGAACTCATAGTAAATCCCGTCTCCATGGTGGGCGTCGATGTCGACGTATGCAACTGATCTTAATTTGACCTCATCAAGAGCCTTGGATATCGCTATCGCACTGTCATTGAAAACACAGAACCCTCTCGCCCCTTCGGCTGACGCGTGGTGTAGACCCCCTATCGGATTGAAGAAGTGGTCGAACCTGCCCTCCAGAATACAGCGGAGACCGTTCAAGGTGTTTCCGACCAGGAACAGGGACGCTTCGAATACTCCCTTGAATGCCGGGGTGTCGTTGTAGTTGAGATAGCCTTCACCCGTCTTCGACAGCTCTTTCACAAGTTCGACATACCCCTTGGTGTGAAAGACAAGCAGATCGGCATCGGTGCATGCAACAGGCTCAATTACTCTGATCCTCTCGTCTAGGTCGGAGGTATTCTTTTGATTTGCCGTCTGTTCCAAGGCTTGGGCGAAGAGCTTGACCCTCGATTTGTTCATTGGATTGCCCTCGGGGAACGAATACAATAGAGAATCTCGTCCGAATGAGATTCCAAACTTGCATTGCGTCATGAATGAGAAGCTGACATCTTCACTCATTTAATCTTAGGTGCCCCGCCTTTAACTAGAGACTAACTTGTTGACGAAGGCAGAAAAAAGGTTCAGCGTTTTTGGAAGGATTCGATCGTGATGGGGTCGATCGAAGTCGGGAACCTTATTCTGATCAGGTCTGACTCCACTTTGACGGAGGTGGGGAACCCCATGTCCTGAACCATCTTGATCATCCTTGTGTTGTCTTGGCTGATAATCGTCTCGAACACCGAAATTCCATCCTCATTGGCCGCTCGGGCGATCTTTTCGAGCAGCATCGTGCCAAGGCCCTTGCTCTGGTAGGCATCGAGGATTACCAGGCCAATTTCGGCCGTGTCTTTGCCCGACCTGTAGTAGGCTGCGTGGCCAATCAGGCTACCTTCCCGAATTGCAATTAGGACAAAGTTAGTCGTGCTAGGCAAGAGTTGTCGTAGTAACACTTGCCATTCTGCAGCCGAATCGAAGAATCGAAACGAGATACTCTCATTTGAGAGGCTCTTCAGGAACTCGTCAATCATTCTACTGTCTTCTGGTAGGGCCTGCCTAGCGTATGCCACCAAACCGTCTCTGAGAACAATGTCTGAGCTGAATCGTTTGCTCGCCGTTTCGGTCCCGACCACTCACACCCAGCTCCTTTGTCCATATTCCGCGTTGCCTGCTTTAAAACACTCAAGACGCTTCTCAGGATTGGTAATCAGGGTTCGACCCCTAGTTTCGGTTCGAATAGCGGCATCTTTCGCAATTTGATCCGCTTTCTTCTTGCCTCAGATATTCACAGCTCAAAAGCGGTCTGGAAGAAGGTTCTGAATCTTTGCAGGATCAAGCAGCTTGGATATTGTCGTGTTGTCGACCTTTGCCTAGTGTTGAATGCTGGTCTTCAAACCTTCTTTCTAACTTTTTCTTCCCCGATTTTACGAGGATTCAATAAGAAGAAATGATTAGGCCGATCCCAGAAACAAACTACCAGAGATTGCAAAGCGATATTTTATGAACAGGATCGGATAAAATGGAGTGTTGCCCATTGATGTAACGACATTAAGCTAATGAAACTGATTACCAAACCAATTAAACTGACAATTATTCTTAGAGCCTCAACTTTGCGTATCATTTTGGAGGACAACCTTCGCATAACGTTTTTGAATATAGGCTAAACCATTTTTTATTCCTCTTGGACGGCTTGAAAGAGATCCAGTGAGCAGCTCAGTTTAGACATCTGGTTAATCGAAAGCGGCACTTTGCATCACTTATGCATAAAGGATCAAAATAACAACGCCGCGAGTTAGATGATCGAAGAAAGCATCCAAACCTTGTCATGTGATCATCTAACAAAGATCTATGGCAATTCCAAGAGGAAGGCGCTTGATTCGGTGACCTTCTCAATTCCCTCATCGGGAATATTCGTGCTCATTGGAAGAAACGGCTCGGGGAAGACAACGCTTGCAAGAATACTTGCAGTAGAGCTCGAACCCACGTCAGGAAAAGCGACGATAAGCGGGATCGACGTTGTGAAGGAGCCACTCAAGCTCAGGGAGAAGATTGCGATAGTCCCGCAGGAAGCTCGGGCTGTTCCATGGATGACGCCCATGCAGACGATTTCGTCATATCTTCTCTGGAGAGGGTATGGCTACGGAGAGGCAAAACGCAAGGCATACGAAGCTCTTGAGAGGCTCGAACTGGGAGGATCTGCTAACGCGCTTACGAGAACTCTCTCCGGCGGAAATAGAAGGAAGGTACTCGTCGCGACAGTTTTAGCTTCTGAAGCTGAGATAATTTTCCTTGATGAGCCAACCACGGGATTAGATCCAATCTCCAGAAAGGAATTTTGGGATCTCTTAAAGAAAATAGCAAGAGAGCGCTTTACCTTTCTCACAACGCATTACCTGGAAGAAGCTGAAGCACTTGCTGATGAAATCGGCGTCCTCGATCATGGCAGACTCGTTCGCATGGGCTCCTTAGATCAGTTAAGGCAGAGCGTGAGCTATAACTACAGCATGAAGATCCCGCTCTATCCAAAGCCGCCGCTTCCGAAACTTGCGAAAGGTGAAATAATGGAGGGAAGGGAAGGCTACAGAATCCTCACAGTCGAGGACGAAGCATTTAGCATCGCAAGAGATCTTTCTAAAGGCGGCTACAGATTCACTGTAAATCCCGTTTCGCTTGATGACATATTCTTTTACCTTGTTAATCGGGAGGGAGAGAAAACCAATGGAAATGAAAGAGGAGCAAGAGAAACAACAACCAGAGAGGAGCGAGAGTAACCGCATCTTTCCTCAGAAGAGGAGTAGGCTCAGCCAGATTCTAGCTGCGATACTCGTCAATGCTTTATACGAAATGAGGAATTACCCCATAGTTCTAATTAACACTGTCCTATCTCCGCTCTCATTCCTTGCTTTGATCTTTTTTGTGAGTCGGGGGACTCTCATCAAGGAGGCGATAGAAGGTGGATTCATCATGAGCATGTTCGGCGCGGGAACATCGCTTCAGTCAGATCTGTCTCACCTGAAGAACGATTTCAAGCTACAAGACATGGTGGTTAGTTCTCCTACTTCCTGGCAGATTTACCTCATGGGGATGGCAATCTCCGAGCTTGTGTATTCCCTGCCTGCGCTCATTGTTCTTGGCATACTTGAAGCCTATTATGTGCAGATGAGCGCATTCGCACTTTTGGGTTTTATCGCAGTTTTGCTCATGATGTTCCTCACATCGATAGATATAGGATACACATTTGCAACATTTTCTAGCGACATTGTCCAGAGCTTTGCGTTTTCTAGACTCATCTCAACTCTATTCTCAACCATTCCTCCTGTCTACTATCCCATAACATACATCCCCAATCCCTACAGGTATCTCGCATATCTTTCGCCCACAACTTATTCGGCCCAACTCGCTCAGAATTTAGGCGGATCCATATCACTCCCATTTGAATCGATTGCAATTGATTGGATTATCTTGATTGCAGTAACAGCGACCCTCTTCCTGATTGCGAGCAGGAAGGCTAGGTGGAGAGAAATCTGATATCCATGGTTCTTACAAAATGCTCGATCACGCGAGCTCATCGCCTCTTAAGAAAAATGGCCTTGCAATCCCAACGATGAAAATCAAAGTGCAGATTACGACCAATCCAACTCTGCAACCTTTAGGAAGGCAGGGGAATTTACTTCATTTCCTAAAAGGTGCGCCGATGACCTTGTGTCAATTGTTGCGGTGATTTTTCTGGATGTTCATTTCATCTTGCGCGGTTTGTGCACGAACCCATCAAGAATCAGTCGAATGTCCTTTTTTTCCTTTCTCGACTGCTTTGAGAGCTCCGCTTTTCTTGCTGTGGACATCTTATTCCAATATCTCGCGATCTCATCTTCTACATCGAACACATAGAATTCACCCTGTTTGAATGGGGATTCGAAGCCCTTGTCTACTATCGGTGCCATTCCATCATCCGGTACTCTGATCGAAGCCATTTTCGATCCCAACAAATTGCCCCGAGGGATTAAAGTTGTCGGTTGATAACACTCTTTGAGCCAATCGATTTATTCTACGTTGTAGCTTTGCATCCGTGCGGAAATTCAGCCATGAACTCTGCGCGTTGGGTTCGAACGTCTATCGCATACATCATATCATGCTTCGCACAATACAAATAGAATGGCATTGTATCATTCACCTTTGACAGATCTGGACAATACAGCACGTGATCACCGCATAAGAATCCTCTCTTCTTAGTATATATCGCAGGCATAGTTCTTGTCAATGACATTCAACGGATACCCGTTTATTCCATAAGTTAATCGCCTATAGATGTCTATTGTTTGCCCCCTGTTCTTCCGTGCTTCTATCTCATCTCAAAAGTCGAGGCTCGCACTGAGATGAGAGCACACCTCACAATGGTCGTCCAGAGCCATCTTTCGGAACAAACCTATAGCGACAGCTGTCAACTTATCTCCTACAATAGAACCTGAATTGCAGCTGGGATGGTCTCCGCTCCTCCAAGGGTTTGAAGACATCGCCACAATACTTGGCGGTTCCTTCTCATTCGCTAAAAAGTGTCCAGTTGACCTTGCCTAGTAGAGGATACACTTTCATTAGGAATATGGAGCTTTGAGCCCTAATCTTGGGAAATTAGGTCGGGGTCTTGATCTGATCGAGAAAATTGATTTCATCCTTCAAAGCGAGTATCCGCTTCGAAAAGGGATTGGTTGTTACTGAGAATGTCATCGCGCAGATCATGATTGAATCTTCCGTGTAGTTTTTGCGTAGAAATGAATAGGCGTTTCCAGTCCCAGAATCAAGAACATTATGAAAAACGCCGAATTGTTAATCCTCCGAGCCATGTTGAAAATCAAGTTCAAACGTGGAGATTAGTAGCTAGTCCTCAATTGGGAACAATTCTCGCATTTAGAAGAGGCACTTGTTCATTGCGCCCGTTCTAATAATGTAAGAATGATTCATATGCAAAAAAAAAAAATGACTAACACTTTGTGACCTCTCTAGGTGAGTTACTCTTTAAAGGGAAAAACAAAGAACGTGCCTATTGCATCCACCGTGGCAATTAACATCCCATCAATCAGAAGGATCAACCCCGAAGCTAGAACGCTAGTATTGATTGGCGCGCTCACAAACTTCGGCTTCGCCTTCTATTTTGTTGCACTATCTGTCTATCTCTCAGTAGCTGGATTCACTCCAACTATAATTGGTCTAGTCCTTGCGATAGAGTCGGTCGTTGGTTTTGCTTTTGCAATACCTATGGCAATGCTTTCGGATATTCACGGAAGGAAGCCATTCTTCATAATTGGAGTTCTCATTGCGTCGATTTCAGGTGGGATCCTTTACTTTACTCTGAACCTTGCTTTAATCGTCTTAGCATCGGTACTTTCAGGATTTGCAAATTCTCTCTTGAATGCCCCCGCTCAAGCACTGCTTGCAGAGAAGGCCACAAATTATACCGAAAGAAATGACATCTTCACCCTATCATCATTCTACGGAGGTGTTGCCATGGCATTGGGCTCTCTTGTATCCGGGGTTCTTCCAGCAGCTTTTCAGACCTACTTTGCGTTTAACGCCGTAAATTCATTCCACCCGCTCTTTGCGCTCAGCGCGTTTCTCGGAATTATTGGCATCCTGGTGATTCAGGTCAAAGTGCATGAAATCAAAGTTTCAAAATCAGGCGAACTTCGCAGAGGCAATTTCATGAAAATTCCTCGCAATTCAATGCCTGTGGTGATGAAATTCTCCATCCTTGGGCTAATTGGGCTTGGCGCTGGTCTCATACTTCCACTTTTTCCACTGTGGTTTCATCTTCGCTTCAATCTAGACATTTCTGTAATCGGACCGCTTTTCAGCGCAATGTTGTTTGTTACGGCATTTGCCTCACTGTTTACCCCAGCATTGGCGCGGAGGAGAGGAAGCGTCCCGACAATTGTACTTACTCAGATATCTTCAGTTCCCCTTTTAGTTTTCATTCCCTTTGCGGGAAACTATGCCCTTGCTGGAATGGCCATGGTAGCAAGGCACATGTTGATGAA
>DAIDAB010000046.1 GCA_027310845.1 bacterium
AGACAATCGGTCGAACAATCTACTGTTTCGTCTGTGATGAATCTGACGGAAAACTCATGAAGGAGATTGCGGCGTATTATTGTCCGTGTGGCTCCTTTCTCTGCGCTATGCATTTTGTCGACCACAAGTGCTTGATTTTACACAATCTGGATTACAATGAAGACATACTGCAAGCCCTACAGTGAAAGACAAATTGAATAGATTCGATGTCGAGCTGGAGCAGCTTACGGATGGTTCGATCCACGCAGTTGTATACGGAAAGCGAAAACTCGGAGCGAAGAAATTGGGCGCGTTCTCAGGTCGAAGTGTTGATGAGGCAATGGTGAAAATCGGACGCTGCATCAAAGCCGAATTGACTGAGACCGTCGAGGCCGCACAACAAGAGATTGAGCAATAGTTGGTCGTCTGCTCGAGTATCAATTTCGGAATGTCCATGTCCTGCTTCGACCCCATATCTGCGCTGGCGGTCACGTCTGGACTCCTCATGATTGCAGTCATGGTACTTTTTATGTACAGGCGTAAGACATCTCGACGAAGAATGGAAGAGGTCAATAAATGGAAAGCGTAGTCTTTTCCGACATGAGCGTCAAGACCACTCCACGATTCAAATGCCCGACTATTGTATGTGACGGCAAGCTTGTACTTTGGCAACATCATGGAAAGCCTATGATGCACTGCGAGAAGTGCTCCTACGAAGAGCCTTACTCCTTTGAGTTTTGAGCTTTTTCTTACGTGTCCTCCAAAATCATAGTCTTCATCTTGATTATGCTTGTTGCTGTAGCAGGCGTGGTCCTCGCGGTGGGCAGCATCCCGACCAGCGCATTCAATGGAGGTCAGACGGTCACGATTTGCAATTTGAACATGACAGTGGCGGGGGTCTATAACGATCTGGGCATCTCCCACTCGATTTCTAACTTTGAATTCACCGCAGGGGCAAGTTCATGCCACACCCAGACATTGCTTGAGCTCCTTCCAGGGCCTGGCTCTGGTTACAACTTTTTTCCATTCGGGCTGACATTTTCAATAGTCCTTACTGCATCTGATGACTCGGTGCATGGACCCTATCAAATTCAGGTCACTGTTCCAGCGCTTCAGATTTCTTACCCATTCAATGTTGGAACCACTGTGTCGAATTTTCCGTCTGGTTCTTATGATGTCAGCGTGACATGCCCAGTTGCTTGCACGAGTTCTGGCGGACAGATTTACACTACAACGATTAACTTCTAGCGGTCTCTCAGCCTAGATAACTGCAGCTAACAAGTCATCGTGAGTTATGTTAGGCAGACTCTTCGACCCAAACAAACGGCGCCATTTGCTCCCATCGGGATAGAGCTTGATGTCACCATTTCGAAGCAAAATCCCCAGGGAGTCATCAACAACATCATACCTTATCCCGAGAGCGTCTGAGATTTCCCTGAGATGGGCATAGGCACTCGGGTCTGTAGGAGACTTTGAGTGCTGCGCCTTCTTCTCCAAGAAGATCCGGATATTGCGCATGACCCGGCCTTCCCTAAAGATGATGGGATGTTTGGTGTTCAAGTCTGTCTAAAAAAAAGTCAGATTTTGAATGTTAGAGTAACCGTCTTCTTCCCCATGATGTGGACGCATTTGAGGATTCCTTTCTGTTTGTCGTAATCATGTGTAACCTTCACTCTCTGCCCTTCGAGATGTAGTTCCCTTGAGGCCTTCATCATGTTCTGATACTTCTCGGCGATAATCTCCAATTCAGCTTCCTTCTCCTCGCTTTTCTCAATGTCTTTCTCAAGCTTGGCCGTGATGGCTCTGACCTGAGCCTGGGTCTCCACATTCCTCAACTTGCCCAGGAGCGCGTTCGAACTAGGCTTCACATTCTTGGAAACTTCTTCCTCATGGCTCGTGAGGGCGTTGAGTGTCCGTTTGATTCTGGTGTTTATCTCTTCTTCAGACTGCTCGCCCTGGAGGAAGATTCGAATCATTGTCCTTGCCTGTGGTTCACCTCCTCCCTTGGAAAGCTCCACGAGTAATTTCAAGGTCGAGTCTGGGACCGACTCGATGAATTTCGCTTGCTGTTTCTCGCTCAAGCCAGTCATGAGCATGTCAACGGCTGCGTTCAGGGCCACGAAACGCTGTATTGCCTGGACGCTGTAAGGAAACAGTTCTGCAAGCTGGGGAATCTTGTAGTTGATGTTCATCCATTTTCTGAAATATCGCCCTAACTCATAGGGCTTTACCTGGTCGCGTGCGAAATTGTCAGTGCCTACGACGTACATCACCGTTGCCTCCGAGAGACCCCTGTAGATAGCGCACCTGATTTTGTCCCACTTCAACAACTTGGCTGCGCGGAGGCGTCTGTGACCCGAGATTAACTCGAACCTTTCTCCGACAGGCCTCACCATGAGATTCTCAAGGAGGCCTACCCTATTCATGCTTGAAGACAGACTGACGATGTTTGCCACGCTTTCCTTGCTGTCCTCGTAGACTCTGCTCCTTGGTTGGTATGGAGACACATCTATGAGGTCGAGATCTATTTTCTTGACTTCGGAGGGCTCGGGAAGCTCTTTGATGTCCTCGAGAAGGATTTCCAGCTGCTGTTTGCTCATGATTTTCGCGCCCCTTGGATGTCTTTCAACCAGGCTCTCAGGAAATGCCGTCCACCTGCCTTGAAGAGGACTGGATCCTCAGGGTCGAATGTATCATGAGTCTCGGAGTCAACGAGCATGTGTCGCTCGGCTTCCTGCACCTTATGAATCGTTCCGATTATCGGCTCTCCCATGAAGTGGAGGTCCTCATCTTTGAATTCGTTCTGCTTGCCTATCGAAGCAAGTTTCTGCTGGACAGCTCTAATCTTCCCGTCAGGCTCTATGATGGTCTGGAGGTCCCATGGTTTTATGACGGAATTCACGGGTTGCGCGTACTTGCCGTTGTCGCCATGCAATGCGTAACTGTCAGAGGTCCCGTCTGGATTCTTCGTCGCGTAATTGGTTCCAAGTCCGCCTCCCCAGATGAGTGAAGATGTGGGTGCTCTCCAGAACTTTTCAGTGCCAACAACGCTCGACTGGGGTGTGGGAGTCACCGCGCCGCAGCGCTGGCAAACAAGCTCATCACAAGAGGACGCTATGTCAGGGCAAGAAATAAGGTCGGGGGCTCCACAGAGAATGCATACTTTCGAAGAATTATTGGGTGAATTCTTTAGTAGCAATGTTTGAAAGGCCGATTACGTATCTTATAGCGGTTTTCGTGAGGCCGATTTCAAATCAGTGTTCCTTGGCATTTAGATGTGTAATAATGTCTCGCGTATAAAGTCTGCCCGGTCTATCTCTGGCAGCTTCCAAGAGCCGTACAGTTTTCCACATTTTGTTCCGTCCGGATAGATCCTTACTTTTCCATTTCTAACCAAGATTGCAAGTGAGTCGCAGGCTGTATCATGCCTTAACCCAAGGTCATTTGCAATCTGGTCAAGGCGAGCGTAAGCGTCTGGATCCGTAGCATATTTCGAGTTTTCTGCGCGTTTTTCCAAGTAGGCATCTATCAGTTTCATGACTCTACCATGTCTGACTCGCGACGGTCCGCTTATGTTCAGTTCCAAATAGGCACCTCATGCTGACCATTGATATCATTGAATACAATTACTACTGAACCATCTGAGTTGACTTTCCTTAACGCTTCGCCAGTGTCCAGCATTCTATGATGATTTGAACAAAGTATGAGGATGTTCTTTGGGTGGTCTGCCCCTCCTCTGGAGACAGGTTGGATGTGACATTCTTCTGAGTAGAAGTTTCCGTTCTTCTTCTGAAATGTGAAGCCACATGCTTGACATCTATGCGACTCCCTCATTTTAATAAGTTCAGAAATCCTTCGGCAACGTTTCTGTTTTGCCCTATGTTGAGGAGGAGTTTGTAGTTGGTCTTCTGCCCAATACCTTGAAGCGTCTTCCTTGGATATATGTGGAAGCTGTAGAGATCCAAATAGTCTTCGCCATCGTGCATCTATGGGATATGTTTGGATGCTCTGGTTTCTCAAAAGGATTCCAATTGAGTCATCAGCTACATCATATCTTATCCCCAAGGAGTCCGATATTTCACTCAATGTGGCGTACGCATTTGGGCGCTCTCGGTATTCAGCAGACTTTGCCTTAGCATCGAGAAATCTTAGGATTTTTGTCATGACCACTCCTTTCCTGATGAATCGTGGATTGTGAGTGTTCAATTTTGTCGGCTAGTTGGAACATTGAGCCTTTTATATCGGTTTTCGGCCTTTGGTTATCTTATACTAGGAAAATCGTCCACTGGGACCTCTGCGTCTTCCACTTTCTCTGTGGCGACTTTCCGCCTCTTCGGCGTTTTGGTTTTTTCTCTTGGTTGTTCAGCTTCTTCTTCCTTGACCTGGACTTCTGGCAGCTCCTTAGGCAGTTGCTGGGGCTCTCTTGGGACCCTCGATTCAGCTACCTTAGATTCTGTTGATTGCTCATCGTCCTTCTTCCCCTTTCCCTTGGATTTGGTTGCGTGATGAAAACCCGTGCTAGGCTCAGGTTCCTCGATTGTTGGAGGTTCAAGCACAGTGGGACTGCCGAACTTTTGCAATGCTTCTTCCCTCATGGAAATCTCGGCTAGAACAACTGGCGGCTCTTCTTTTTTCGCTATCACAATTGCATCTTTGACTTTGTTTTTGAGATTGTCCAGCTTCTGTAATGCGTCCTGGCTTTTCTTGCCGAGTGACTCTTCATCCCTCTTGAGCTTTTCAATCTCAGACGAGAGAGAAGCGACTTCTTGCTCTATTGTAGCTCTCTGAAACGTTTCCGGACTATCTCGAATTTCTTTCTCTACACCACCTCCTTTCATCTTGTTCAGCATGTGCCCCAGGAGACTGATCGCCTGTTGTTGATCTAGCCCTGTCTCATTAATTACAGACCTGACAACGTTCGCCAAAGCGAGTCCCACTGCAACATTCGGATTCGGAGATTCTGTTGCCTTCCTTGGTGGAGTTTCGATTATTTCTCTGGGAGGTTCTCGCGCAGTTGGAAGTTCCTGTATTTCCTTTATCTGCTCGGGTTTCTTTCGCTTTGCGTGTAGCAACATCCTGTAATGGGATATTGCGACACTGATCAAGGCCGAGGCGATGACGACGATTGCACCATCCACGATGAATGGTTCAACCCATAGGAATCCGTTTTGGAGTGCGTACCAGTCTACCATGTTCTAACCTACCACATCGGAATTGGGCGTGCCGGACGAACCCGACACCATGCGTATCGCGTTGTTCTCTTTCATGCTCATCCTGAGAGTCCATTCCCTTTCTGAAATGTTGAATATTTTCCTGAAGTTGTTATGCAAGAATGCCCTTGTGTTAAGCTGCGTGTGGGCTACTGTGTCTTCCTCGACCTTTCCCTTTCCTTCAGTAGTTACTACTCTGGACATGAGCAATGTTATGACGAATCTATCAGAGGCTTCCTTGAAGAGGTCGGCCACAATAGTAGGCGTGGCTGGATTCAGGACATCCTTTCCAGCTAAATGCGTGATCCTCTCCAGGATTGGGGGTAAGAAATAGAGGAACAAAGCCCCCAGACCAAATAGTATTGCGATGTCAGGGCTTATGATTGAGGTATAAGCAAGAAACGCTACGGATAGAAAAGCAATGGAAAGGACTATTACTGCAGGATATCCTGGTTGGATTCTTGGTGGTTTGAGTTGAGGGTTGAATTGAGGGTTGAATTGTTGTTGAGACATTGCTATCCCAGAGTTGAAGGGTAGAACCTGTGGCTCCATGGGAGAGAATTGAACATGTGACGGCTCGATTGCATACTTGCTGAATGGGCGCATCGTTTTGAAGAACTCATCCCCGTTCCCTTTGTACAGGTTCGGGGAGTCCACAAGTTCATCCATTTCAACGAAGTGCTTCCTCAATGCTTCGCGGGCTTTGGATGGATCCTTGAAGCTATCTGCAACCTCTCTATCTACGCCATAACTCATAGCTTATTTCCCTGCCACAGTGGTCATGATAGCAATTGTCGTCCCGAGTATCACGCCAAAAATCGGATTTGTTTGAAATCCATATTGGAAGACCACGGCTCCAATGATTGGTGAGAGGTAGAGCGCGATTGGAACCATGGGCCTCGCGTATCTCTTCGTTCCCTTAGAGTCCTTTGTCAGAAAGTCAACAACCTCTTTCTGAGCGTTGATTCTTCCACCCAGTTTGTTTATCTCGGCGAGATATTCTTTTGAGATTCGAGTTTGGCGTTTCAAGTCCTCCTGTGTGCTTTTCAACAACGCGCTGAAACGCTCGACGCTTGGAATGGCGGCGTAAAGGCTTGTCGAGACTTCGAGTAATTTCTTCAAGCTAGGACGCAGACTCTCGACGTTGACATCATCATAAGGAAGTAAGAATGATACATTCATCCTTTTTCCCAACCCCTCAAAATTGACAGTTGTGGACTTTGGAAACCTGAAGTAGTGAGCAAGCACTAGCCTTCTTGTCAAAAGTCCAGACATAGTGAAGACCGCTTTCGGAGACGCGAGAGAATGGCTACTTGGGAATGGTTTTGGCGCCCCGTTTTCACCTACCGCTCGGTAGATTACAAAAGTGAGCATTTTGGGTGCCATCAGAGAGCTGAGTACGAATGCTCCAATGTCATACTCACCTGAATGTGACAAGCTATTGGGATCGACTTTGTGGAGAAATAGTAGAAGCTCTTTCCTATTTTGCTCACCCTCCCAAAATGGACCAGCGACTTCCTCGGTAAGCATTTCAATTGTGCGTTCCTTGTCTTTGAAGACTATTGGAGTTACGTCGTTGACGCTACGCCTCTTCCTATAGTAGTGTGGGCTTTCATCTAGGATGAACTCATAAGGCCCCAATCTGATTCCTTTGTTGAAACCGAACCTGTCTTGGAAGATCCAGAGCAGACCTATTATTGCAATGATAAAGGCCAGCGCAAAGGTGCCAACGATTGTGAACTCAATTACCATTTCCTTATTGCTCCTCCCCTGAGTGGCGCTTCACCACAAATAACACCACTAGTACTGCCGCTGCAAAGATGATGAAAGCTCCGAAGAGGATGTCGACTTGCTGTTGTAGACTTGCAACCTCTGCTTGTGAGGTCTGTTGGTTTATTGAATTCATTTTGTTCAGTTGTGTCAGCAGCAACGCCGCAGTGGCGTTCGCGATCTTGTCAGAGGACGGGAAGACGGGTTGAGGCAAGAGTTCGATTGTGAAGGAAAGCGTGATTTGGGTCGAATTGACAAACGAGTCCTCACCGTTCTGTGGAATGAAGCCAGGAGAGAAAAATACCCAGGACATATTACCTTGCTCGGGAACTGGATAGGTTGCCGAGAACCTGACTGTGTAAACATCAGAGTCGTTCAGTTGATAGCGGATTGTGGAGTCAGGCTGTCCCGTTATGACGCTATAAGTGAAGAGGCCGCCGCTGTACGATGAGACATTCGAGCTTATCTCGGTGGTGTGGGGAAAGGAAATCTGGAGAGTTGCAGGAAAGTACCCTGCGTATCCAATGGAGTTGAACTGGGACTGCGGGTTTGTTGTTTGGGCGCTTACGTGTGGCAGACCAAGCAGAAGGAGAAGGACTATGGTCAACGAAACAAACTTCCGCAACTTAGTGAATCCCTCTCCCGTCCTGCTTGACTGGAATCGTGGCGAGTTCCTTTTCCACATCATTGAGGAACGACTCGAATTCCTCTCCCTTTAGCTCCTTTAGACCCTCGAGCAAAGTGATTACGGCAAGCGCGACATCTGTTCTGACCTTCTTCGACCATGCCTCTCTTGCCAACGCTGCTGACCTTTGCAAAGTGGTATTGTCAGTCCAAGCTTTTCTCGTGAAGATGAAGTTCCTCGCTGTCTTCGCTACCATGAACAGTCTGGGTATCTTCCTCTCCCTGTCCTGCTTTTGTAAGGAGGAAAGGATGCTGTAGGTTAGGCGCAAGGAGATTCTGATTACTTCAACTTCCTCAATGCTCTTTCCGGTAAGACCCTCGAACAACTTCTTGGTGTTGAAGATCAGAGACTCGGGGATGTTTGGAACGCTGATCTTGCGGTAGGCTTCGGTGGCTTCCAAGTCTATAGTAAAAAGTCGGAAAGTGCGATTTTTATCGTATGGCAGAAGGAGAGGAGGCACCTTCAGTTGGGGAGGTCATGGAACAGATCTCCTCGACGGCAGGCGCATCGGCGAAGCATGACGCTATCCTCTACCAGATGCGAGGCCTGTTCATTGGTTATGCAGGGCTTGAGTATCTGAACAGGGTCATCCAGCAGGCGGATCTTGACTTCAAGGACGCTATTCCAGTATTTCACGAACGGGCCGAGGCCTTCTACACCTCCCTGGGTCGCTACAATTCCGCGCTTCTGATTCTTGACCAGAAGAACATCAAGAGGATCAGGATGATGCCGCGTCCACGTCGCTACCTTGAGAGAATAGTTCTCGATATGATTCAGAGCGCCTCAGATGATGAGACCGGACGACCGTCGCCCGTCATGAACAAGGATTGGAGGCGACTTTTGAAGACCACGACGAAGCAGGAGGAGTCGTGGGAAATTGCAGCCGAAAAGGAATACGAGAGAATCCAGGATGTCCTGTACTACGAATACAAGATAGAGCCTGACCCAATAGTAGTGGCAGCATGGTTTGGCTTCAACCTGAACCTTGCTAGAGCTTACAAAGCAGCCTATGATTCCTTCAGAATTCTCATGCAGGATGTCAACAGGATGTTCGGCTACGAACATTTCCGCATTTCAAGGAGCGACTATGGAAAGCACCTCGAGGATCTGAAATATGAGAACATACGAGGGGACCAGAGCACCTCAATCGATGAGAAGGCAATCCTTCAACTCATAGTCTATGCGGCATGGAACAACCTAGAGATCAATGAACCCATTGCGATCACATTCGAAGGAAAGGAAACAACCGTCACTCTCCAGGAGGTTTTCGAGCTTGCGGGGATAGTAGACTGCTTCGGATGGTTGAAGGAATTCCACAAGGTCAAGATAGAAAGGCAGTGGGAGAAGCATCACAATGTCTTCAAGGCGATACTGACGGAAGTGCGAGGCCCGCTCAGGGAGAGATTCCAGAGACAAATCGAACTCGCACAGCAGGTCAAAGCACTCAAGGTGACTCTCACACCTCTTGAGAAGTACAGCTGTGCCTTCCAAATCGTAAAGGGCTACTCATGGATGTCTGGGATGCTTCCGAGTGAAATATCTCTGGAACCATATGATTTCGACCTCAAACCAAGCAATGAGTCCTCCAATGTGAGCTTTCTGTCGGGCTTGCATGGATCCGGCAAAACAACACTTCTGTCGGCGATGGCAGCACTTTCAGTGCTCAAGTACAAACAGGTCGTCCTCAATGTCTTGGCAGAGAACACCAATGCTATGACATTAGCTTTCCTCCCACAGTTTGAGATACCAGACAAGAAGAGGGCGAATCCCACTTTTCAAGTCATCAAAGAACTGGGAATAAAACCCGAGGGTTTTCCAGTTCTCATCCTCGACATCGTGAAAAGTCTCGATGAGCTCAATGGGCAGTCTCTTACGACATACGACAGGGTGATCAGGGTGGAAGATTATGAGAACTTCTCGCTTGATATTGACCTCGTTGTGGATGAACTTGGGATGATCTCTCGGAAATTTGGCTACTCCACTCCATGTGGCATCGTGACTGTGCGCAACCTGGGAAGAAAAGGAACGGGCTATGATTATGAGCTTCAAAATGCCGTCTCGGTTCTAAACTCGTTCCTGAAATGGAGGGTGAGCCACAAGTCCCTTCCATTCCGGCTGCAAATTGATGAAGCTGCGGAGGCTGGAACATCCCAAGCTTACACTGTGGAGAACATTAGTATGAAGCAACGTCTCGAGGAGGCTATCAGGACGACCAGACGAGGAAACTTTGCGATGGACATTGCAACGCAATTGACAGGGGAAATTTCTCCCACCGTGCGCAACGAGACCGCAAACAACTTCTGGAAGAACCTCAGAGAGACTGGAGAGAGACGCCGGAGTCCTCTCGATGTGTTGCTTGACTCGCTCTCACTGGAGGAGGGCCTCATCAATTCGATAAAGATGTTGAACAAAGACCCACAGTTCAGAGGGTCTCACCTGATGTTCTGGCATGAAATGGAAGAGATGGAGCTCAACCTGATCCAACCCATGCCACCACCTTTCATGGTTCAGGTGTCTGAGATGAACATCCTGGACGTGTACAAGGCCTACCTCAAGTCGCATCCTGAAGTTGAGAATTTCATCCTCAAAGACAAGCCTGGGATATGGCTCGACCTTTCGTCGAAAAATGTGACGAGAACGAAAAAGCGGCGTTGAAAATTGAGTCTCGAGGAGCAACCCGCAGCAGCCTTCTACTGCTGGACTTTCGAGTCAGTCAGGAACGAGTCGCCCCGTTCGCGCTACGAATTCATCTCCTATTCTACCTACCCAATGAACTCAAACTGGTTGAAGGACCTTGTGCTCGACGCTGCAAGGACGGCGCGGATCAGATATGACATAAAATCAAAGGAATTCTACATCTTGATGTTCAAGACACAGGTCAAGGCTAGATACAGACTCCAGTCGGTCGGCGCGTTCAAGGTGAGGGCCTCGGATGGTGATTTCGAGATAAGATCTGCGTCGATTACAGGAGAAAACAGCAAGTCGCTCAACTATGAGTGGAAGTATTCTGATGACCCGTACGACTTTCCTTCACCTCCAAATCTCGCTCCCACAGCTCCCGACCCGATAAAATCTCCAATGTTCCCAGGAGGACCCGTTCACCACCAATATCCCAGAATAACCCATTCATCGCACAAGCCACATGAGATTCGTCATATGCACCCGGTACAACCTCACAGGTGGTATCAGGGAGTGTCGACCAGAGTTAAGAGGCATGGGATGCCAATTCCTCCCGCCCCATCCGCTTCGGTGGCGAGTTCTGTCAAGCCAAAACGCTCGAAGGAGCGGAGGCCTGCATACTAGCTTCAAGCTTATCCTTCTCGATGCCCAATCTTTGTTTCAACGCGAATTTTGCAAGGTCTTCACGGGTTATCGCAACCTCCTTATTCCTGTAGGGGAGACAGCCGTCATTAGAGACCACTTCTTTCCAAATCAGGTCAATGAAGGGTTCTATCTCAGATTCCTCGGAAGGATCGTCTCTGTCGTCTGGAATTGTATACCTAATCGCCTGGAATTTGACGTAGTTTTCCTCGTTCAACTTGCCAATCTGGGTCAAGATACTTTCAAGTTTCTCTTCGTCGGTCTTCGGAGTGGTTTGCAGGGCTTCTTTCGACAAGCGCTTGGCCAAGAATTCATCAATTGCTGCGAGAATGAGTTTCGACATTGTGTTGTAATTCCATGACTTGTAGTTGGAAGAGATTGCTTGGTATCTCGCCTCATCTAGAG
The DNA here is from genome assembly GCA_027310845.1 of bacterium. Classification (GTDB taxonomy): domain Archaea; phylum Thermoproteota; class Nitrososphaeria; order Nitrososphaerales; family CADDZS01; genus JASHOD01. Next base: position 11,371 of record DAIDAB010000046.1, read on the forward strand.
TAACTTCCAGTCTCTTATCCATGAAGTAAAAAAAATCCCGTCATTTCGGCAAAAATGCAAGCTCCCGCCCACCCTCGCGCGGTTTCCTATTATAATCATAACATATTCAGAAAGTCCGACTTTCCGACTTTCGCGTCCGTGAAATTCCGCCACCCTGCCGCACGCTCAAATGGCAACGAATGAGCACAAAGTCCGCCAGAGAGGCTAGATTCGAGGCCCTCTGGTTGATGTCGGATACGGTATCTCGCATCAGACATTATTGCCTCATGCTCAAATTTTTTTGAAAGGCAAACGCGAGCGCACTCTATGAAGCGTTTTTACCCATGAGACATGGCCAGGATTCTTGACGCAACTTGTTCAATCAAGAGAGTCTGGCCATCTTTTGCCGACATCCGAATAGACGTGCTAAAAGAAGCGAAGCCAGACATTCAAGCCGATGCGCGTTTCCTACCATTCCGAGATGGAACGTTTGATGTGATTTATTGTGATCCACCGCACTCGATTGGCAGTCCTCGTTACAGTTTAAAAGGAACGAATCGAAGTCTTGTGGAATTTCGCAAGCGAATGATGCGTTTCGGATTCTGGAAGGATAAGAATGAATGGTTTCATTTCCTGATGCTTATCAATGATGAGTTCTCGCGGGCGTTGCAGCCCAATGGTAAGCTTTGCTTCAAAGTGGTAGATGGAGAATCCAATGGACATGAGCATATTCAGAAGGGTCAACTCATGCGATTCCTGACGAATTTTTCTGAAGTTAGATCTGAACCTAGAAGAGGCCGGAGTAGGCGGTCCAATCTGACTACTTGGTTTGTGGACTTTGCGAGGAACTAGGATATTATAGCACTGGACACCATGGTATCTTTCCCTCTTTTCTCATCCTCAGAGAGATCATCCCAGGTCAGGGTTGCGAGCTCGCTCATCCTTTTTGTGTCAAAGAGCCGAAGGTCTGGATAGGCTTTCATATAGAAACCCATCAGTTTCTGAGTGATGGAACCAAGGTAGAACTCGTCCATCCCGGCCTGTTTGTGTCCCATCATAAAAT
>DAIDAB010000047.1:0-4414 GCA_027310845.1 bacterium
CTCGGAAACATCAATCTCTCTGCCTTCGTAGTGGATGAATTCTCTAACAAAGCGCGACTTGATTGGAGGAACTTGGAAAAGGCCGTGCGCTATGCGACTCGGTTCCTCGATAATGTTCTCGATTACAACAAGGACAAACACCCGCTTCCCCAGCAGACAAAGGCGTCACTTTGGTCAAGAAGAATAGGCGTTGGTTTCACAGGCCTTGCTGACATGTTAATCAAGCTGAACCTAAAGTATGATACCCCTCAAGCTATCAAATTCGTGGACAAGTCCTTTGAGCGCATCAAGAACATGTGCTATGACGAGAGTTCAAACCTTGCAGAAGAGAAAGGGGCCGCGCCTGCCTTTGATTCAGAAAAACACCTAGTACGGCACTTTGTGTCACGCCTCTTTCCCGACGTCAAGGAAAAGATTAGGACGCAGGGAATCAGAAACTGCTGTCTTCTTACCGTTCCACCGGTTGGAAGTGGCGCGATTATTGCGGGAACGACTTCTGGCATCGAGCCGGTCTTCGCATTGAGCTATGTTCGAAGGAGCAAATCGCTCTCCGGCAACGAATTTAGAGTGTATCACCCCCTCGTTCAGGAATACATGCGAAGGTTCAATATTTCGTCGGATGCCGCGCTCCCCGATACATTCGTTACTGCTCACAAGATCAGGGCAGAGTCGAGAGTTCAGATGCAAGGCACGATACAAAAACACATAGATTCAAGCATCTCAAGCACTGTCAATATTCCGAGAGAAACAACCGTAGAGGAGGTCAAGAAGATCTACTTCCAAGCATGGAGAGCTGGTTGTAAAGGAATCACAGTCTACCGGGAGGGAGCCAGAGAAGGGATTCTGCTCACCGAGGAAGAAGCCGCAAAGCAGAAGGGAAACGGTGTTTCAGGAAAAAACCAGGAAGCCTACCAACGCTCAAAGATTCTTACTGGGCAGACCATCAAGATGAAACTTCCTCAAGGAAACCTTTACGTCACGGCAAATAGAAATGGCGACAACATAGTTAGGGAAACTTTCGTCACTCTGGGAAAGTCCGGAGGAGACGAAAAGGCCGATGCTGAGGCGCTGGGCAGGCTAATCAGTTTGTACCTACAGCACGGCGGCAAAGTTGAAGATGTGATCCACTCCCTCAAGGGCATTCAGGGGAGAGATGTGTCATGGGACAATGGACAACAGCTCCTTTCGGTGCCCGATGCAGTTGCAAAAGCGCTGGAGAACCTTGCGGGAACAACCGTACAACTCGAGCCAGAGCTGAAGCACTGCCCTGATTGTGGCGAGAATTCGATCATTTTCGAGAATGGATGCTATCGCTGCACGGGATGCGGATATAGCAAGTGTAACTAGAGAACTATGACCATATGCCATAGCTCTTCCAGACCCATGCATTTGCTACATTTTATTTCTTCAGCTCACACATCGCCCTTTGTCTACTCTCTCTTGAGTTTCTTGACAAGGCCTCTTGCCTGACAGGTGATTCTAGGAGTCTTTCCTCCAGCCACACAGCTATCGCAGTCCTGCTCTGAACTTGTGCTACTGATAAGTTCGCCCAGAGGCTTCGACTTACTGAGAAATCTGCTCATGCCATAATGATCTGGAATCCCAGATGGCCTAAATATAAGCCCTAATATTTACAAATTGCCTTCAAGAATTCAGAATGAGCGAGAGAAGAGCAGCCCTCACGTTTCTGCCGTACTGAACCTGTTTGAAATACCTCGCATGTGGTGTTGCATCAAGGTCTGGCCGTATCTCATCCAATCTTGGAAGTGGATGCATGACTATCGCGTCACTCTTCATCATTCCCGCCAGCTCTGCGTCCAGATAGTAAGATCCACGAACCTTCTCGTATTCCTGCTCATCGGGAAACCTTTCTCGCTGAATGCGTGTTACGTAGACCACATCGACTTCGTGAAGGACAGACTTTAGGGACTCGCGCTCTGTGATTTCTATCGATTTATCTTTGCCGGCTATCTTTTCGAGGTTGTAGGTCGCTTCTCTCCTAATTTTTAGAATAGGTGGAGAGACTAAGTCAACCTTTACGTCGTACTTGGAAAGGGCATAGATGAGAGAGTATACTGTGCGTCCGTACTTGAGATCGCCGACGATGCAAATGCGGAGGCCATCAATCCTTCCCTTTTCCTTGTAAATCGTGTAAAGGTCAAGCATTGCTTGGGTCGGATGCTCTTCGGTTCCGGTTCCGCCGCTTACTATTGGCTTTAGGGAGATCTCTGATGCAAACCTCGCTGAACCCTCCATTGGATGCCTAAGTACCACAACATCGCTGTTTGCCTCAACGATGCGTACTGTGTCTGCGAAGGATTCGCCTTTTTCAATGGAAGTGGTCTTTGTCTCGCTGAATCCTACGGATGTTCCACCAATCGACGCCATAGCTGATTCGAAGCTAAGACGTGTCCTTGTGCTCGGTTCGAAGAACATTATTCCAAGAATTCGGCCCTCACCCAGCGAGACTCTTTCACGATATTTCATCTCGGTGAGCTTATCCGTCGTAGAAAACAAAAGCTCAAGATCTTCGCGCTTGAAGTCTTTGAGCGACAAAACATCTCGTTTGTAAAACGGATTTGCCAAAGCATCGTCTCCGAGCGTAATCTTTCTTAGCGGCTAAGCTTTCGAATATTAAAGGGATTAGAGCGAGCTCAGTCCCTCTGTTAACCTGCTCCACGCCGCACAAACGTTTAAAACAAAAGGGAAAGGAAAACAATAATCCCAAACATCCATAAGAGACGAGTCCCTTCTTTGAGCAAGAGCGTTTATTCAGGAACGAAGGCATTTGCTTTACGCGGCTCTATTCTTGGTTATGCCGTCTACGACGAACTCGCCGACTCTGACGGACTAGACACATTCGTTTCGAAACTCAAAGGCACCCCATATGGAGAGTTTCTCGCAGATCTTCAGCACCCATATGACGCAGTTGCAATAGAACTCTCCCTGCAAAAGAGACTCGGACGTGTGGGGAAATCGATGATAACCGCGACTTCGAATTCCAAGGTACTATCAGCTTACTACTCGAAATTTCTCGCCACGAACCTCAAGAACATCCTCAAGGGTCTCGCCCTTGAAAAGTCCTATGAAGAAATCTCTAGATTCGTAGATCTCTACGCCGAAGAGCTTGTCGGAACGCGCGATGTGATCGTGAGAGTGCTTGCCTCAAAGAGATTAGATGAAGCCGTGTCTACTCTTAGGACAACCCAGTACGGAGAAGCAGCTGAGCAGGCGATAAAGGCTTTCACAGAAACCAGAAACTTCCAAGTCATCGATCTATACATCGACCGGGCGTACTATCGCAATCTTCTGAATGCATTTCTTGCTGAGCGCTCCAACAAACGCGACCTCCGCGAGCTAATATCTGTTGACGTTGATTCCTTCAATATCACTGCTGTCTTGAGGGCCAGGGAATGGGGCCTCGGCGTAAATGAAGCAGAACAACTCATCGTCGAACCTGGTTTTAAAGTCTCAAGGGAAATTCTTACAGCACTTTCGAGGTCCGAAGCCCCGAGCGAATCCATAGCACAGATCGAAAGAACGCCTTACGCAGGTATTGTGTCCCAGCAGGACGCTTCAAACACGGCGTGGGTCTCCCAGCTTGAAGCTGGTTTTGAAGCTTTGAAGTTTAGGGCCGCTCGTCGGACTTTTACATGGGATATATTTTCAATTAGTGAAGCAGTAGGGATAGTGAAGCTTTTGGAATTCGAAGTAAGAGCTCTCTCCGCAGTTGCGTTTGGAATCGAGCAAAAAATACCAAGAAGCGAAATAATGCAGCATCTTGCTTGGCTCAAATCAGAGTAAGAAATCGGCCGAAAATTGGTTGGCATTTGCAACTCCAATACACTCTAGTCTGACGAAAGCATCCGGAATATTGCGTTTAGAATCTCTCTCCGCAGGATTCATTCTCGACTATTTTCTTCAAAGGACTCAACTTGAGTAGGCAAGAATGAAGTGAATGATTTTGCTTTGAACAGAACATTCCCTTCTTTGTGGATCCTTTGTTCCCTTAGGCGGATCACAATATATACTCCAGTGTGAAAAGGGAGGTGGAAAAGCAAAAGAGAGCTTGATTCAAGCTCTTCGGTCTCATACCTCACGCCTTCTCTTCGCAGTACGCATTTTGATTGATAAAGAATAGAAGTAGCAGGGAGGTTCGGGCATTAATTAGATAATAGTCCAAAGCCACTGCTTGCACCTCTTATGACACTACCATTCGAGTGGGAGCTACTCATTAGCTCTTGCTCTGGAAAGGCACAAAGATTCATCGCTCTGTACGAGTTGTGATTGAATCTCCCTTTCTATTTGCACAACGCTGCGAAATGTATTCAACTCTTGATGGATGCTTTTGAAGAGCTTCTTTTTCAAGAACTACAAGGTAGCTATCTTGTATTGCGCACCCGAATCTGTAGGG
>DAIDAB010000047.1:4424-12319 GCA_027310845.1 bacterium
GTAGGGATCAGCGCGGAGATTAGAATAAATTTTGAGATAATCTCTGGGCACGGCTACTCGCGTTGCATCTGAGAGATCTTCCACTCTAGTGCCTTCTTGAACTCAGAATTGTCGACCAGATTCAGGTTCTTGCCACAGGTCGGGCACTTGAAAAATGCCTCCATCGCTTCCTCGAAGGTGAGCTTCTTGCAAGTGGGGGTTTCGCATGAATAAAATTCGTGCTCATTTTCGTAAGCTAGCCGCTGCTTCAGCTTGTCAAGCGCCTTTCTCTTTTGCGCTTCAATAAACCCGTCAACTTGATCCCTCTGCGCTTTCCACCTGTAAACAAACCATCCTCTCTTCAAGTCCCTGACCCTTAAGCCAGTAATTAGGGAACGTCCAAACAGATCATAGAGTGCCTTGCGGACGGAATTAATCTTAAGACCTGTTGCGCTTGCGATTTCTTCATCAGTGGCGTTCTCGTTGTTCAGTAAGGCCCTTGCGACCTTGACATAATCCTCACCGCCAAGCAGACTTGCAATCTTGACAAATGAATCCTCATATTCAATTTTAGTTGCCGAACTCAATTTTCTTCTCCCTTTCTGAGGGTCTAATCCGAATTTTCGCCCTCGGGAAGCTAGAATATAGCTCTTTCCCCCTAAAAAATCTATCTAGGAAGATCGCAAGCGCTGCGACCTCACTATGTGGCTGGCTTCCGACGGCGACATTGAAATTCGCCATAGAATAGATCTCGGCTGGAACTTTTTCAGATCCTATGATGACAAGAAGCTTCCGATCTTTGAATCGTCTGACGGACTCCTTTATCTTGGGAATGGCTAGGTCCAAATTTTGCCCATACATGGTCAAGTGCACGATAACCCCCTCCCAATTCTTCACCACTTCCTTCCAGCTCTTGGAGTAGGAGATCCTGAAATCTCCGCCCCACCGCGAGTTGACACGCTCGATCGACCTAATCGTGTCGTCCTCATCGGCGCCAGTCATCAAGATTTCAGTCGCGCCGAACGCCCGCGCCACAAGGCCCGAATGAGTACTCATTCTTGTGTCTCTCACAAGCCTGTGTCCCAAGCGCAACACTGAAACACTGCATTGAGGACCGTCGTCAGCATTGAAAGGTGTCTTGCTCATCTGCTAACGCGTCCGTCAGTTCTTGAATAAATTAGATATACGCTTGTCCACAGGGAACCCAGAATTCTTAGGCAGTTTCTGTTTCGTCTTCGACAGGAACAAAAAGTTCGATCTTTAGGAAATGTTCCAATTTTGTTGCTAGTATATCGTCTGGTTTCATGCTGGCTGTTTCAAGGTGACTAATTACCGAGGGTTTTTCATTGATCTTGCGGCCTAGATCTTCCTGTGAGAGCCCAAGCATCTCTCTCGCCTCTTTGATGACTTTGCTGTAGTCGCTTCTAAGCTCCGTCTCCTCTTCATCATATGTTGGTGCAGGAGGAGAATAATTACCTCTTGGAACGCGCACTGGTATCGGTGACCCAACGCGCGGCGGAGACCTTGATACACTGTGCGTTTCGGGGACTCTCGCTGGTGTGCCAAGACGCGCGCAGCTGTTGCACACTCGGAAAATGCCACCGTCCAGATTCACCGCTTGTGGCTCTCCTCTGATGTTGTTGCCGCAGAACTCGCAATTCATGGATCGATTTTCCTCTAACTCCTTCCAGCGCAAGCCATGCATTTATTCCCTTTGCATTCCTAAAACCTAATCTCTCATAGATCTATTGATTAACTCCCGAGCAAACAAAAATAGTCTCGAGATGCCACTACGGAAAAAGGAGACTTTACCCAATCCTACGAGATATCATGCATCCAAGTCGAAACTTGCTATGAGCCTTGATTACATCTTCGGAAAGGGAACCAGTAAATGTCTTGATTTCGATGTGATTGATTTTCAATACTCGCGTAAGACTGGGAGACTTCGATATGTCATGGATCGGGAATCGAAGGAAATCCTATTCACTTTTCGAGCTAATGGTAGCATCGCCCCGACGATAAAGGGCGCCAGGATGATGTTAGGTAAGGTCATTCTAAAAAAATCCCGGCCGCGGTGGGTCGTTACTGTGATCGACGGTGTTTCGGAACTCATTGCTAGCGGCAAGACAGTGTTCTGCAAGCATGTTGCAGAGTGCGACAGGAATCTCAAAGCAGGCGAAGATGTCGCTGTGTTAAACCAGAAGGGAAAGCTTCTCGCCGTAGGTAAAAGCGTTGTAACAGGCGCTCTGATGAAACAATTTAAGAGGGGGGTCGCGGTCAAGGTGAGAGAAGGCTTGGGAGTAGATGGCTCCGCAATCATTTGACAATAGACAGACGCGTCGCATGCTTGAGCGCATGGGCGTCAGTATGGAGCAGATAGAGGCCGTAGAAGAGGTAATAATCCGAATGCCCGACAAAGATCTAGTGATAAAGCACGCGAGTGTCTCGGAGATGAAGATGAAGGGCACTCGGATGTTCCAAGTAGTGGGCGACGATATTGAAGAGAGAATGCGTGAGAAACCAAAGTACACTCGCGAAGATGTTTTGCTTGTGGCCCAGCAGGCGAGCGTGAGTGAGGCAAAGGCGGAACAGGCGCTCAAAGACACTGACGGCGATCTTGCGCAAGCCGTTCTTCGTTTGAGCTCGTGAAATCGTGCGCTCGGTGCAAAGTTTAAGACTGCCTCAGAGGAGGAAAGTCTGAGCACGGGCATAACAAACTGCAGGTTAAGCACTTTAGAATTCGCTTTTGAAATTTAGAGGGTATTGAAATTTGGCATCACAGGGCTCGCAGAGCACTGAACACTATCCGACAAAGCACGAATCTACAATAAAAGATGCGATTGCATCCATTTCTGCCATGGAGAAAGAGCTTGATGAGCTGGCTTCTCAGGTTTCGGAGATGAAGAAGAAACTCGTCGCGTTCGCAGAATCAAGAGCAGATCAGGCGAAGTCAGAGATAATAGAGCAGGCAAACAGGGAAGCTCAAGCGTACCTTGATTCGGTGAGAAAGGAAGCGCAGGCAGAAGCCCTGAAAATTATTGACAAGGGGAACAAGGACACTGAAGCATTGAAGAAGAGAACTGCTGGAAGCATTTCTTCGGCTGTTGATGTGATAATAAGATCGGTGCTTTCCATATAATATTCCCCATCTTTGGTTTCGATCTGGTGATGCTTTGAAAGTCGTTGCCATAGGAAGCAGAGGATTCGTGACAGGCTTTGAGCTCGCGGGCATGGACGGCGTCAAAGTTGACGATCCTAGTCAAGCCTTTGTTGTGATCCAGAAGTACATGGGTCAAAGCGATGTCGCCCTAATTCTAGTCTCAGACGACCTCTCAACACCAATTCGAGACAAGCTCACTGAGCTTCGGACGAAGAAACCGATGCCTCTTGTGTATGAGATCCCTGCGCCCGGAAGCAAGAAGCAACAAGTGGAGTACAGAGCGATGCTCAAATCGATTCTTGGAGTTTAAAAGTGAAATAGCATGAGTGGTGTTCAATACACCGTAAAGAAAGTGTCGGACGAGGCCCTTAGGGAAATGCTTGCTGATCTCGCCGAAGGCAAAACAGTTGCGGAAAGAGCTCTTTCTGGGAAGATAGTGCAAGCCCAAGTAGAGGTGCAGAGGATCGCAGAGCAACAGCAACGTCAGGCCGATGCCCTTCGCCGCCAAATAATCGGAAGCGCGGAGATGAGTGCACGTAACAAATCACTTGAGGTCGTAGAAGAGAATCTCAACCTTGCGTTCTCACAAGCTTCGCAGAAGCTTGAGGCCTCGACACACGGGGCGGATTACATGCGAGTGCTCAAAGGCCTAGTCTCTGAGGCAATTGATCAGGTGGCTGGAAAGGAATTTCTGGTAGCTGGGAATCTGCAGGACCAGGAACTATTGAAACGAGTTGCGGAAGAGCTTGCCGTTGAAAAAAACGTCAGGTTGACTCTTGATTCCAAGACGATAAAGAGCATTGGGGGCGCAAAAGTTAGATCGTCTGATGGATACGTCATGTTCGACAATACTTTTGAGGCAAGGCTCGAAAGGCTGAAACCAGTGCTACGCGCGCAGATAGCTCAGCTTTTCTCCGAGGAAAAATGAGATATCGAATATTGCGGTGGTTTGGTTAGAAATGGTAGTTCAAGGAAAGGTAATCTGGATAAGTGGACCTGCAGTCAAAGCAGAAGGCATGGCTGCCGCAAAGATGTACGAGACGGTCGAGGTCGGAGAGGCAAGGATGGTGGGAGAAATAATCCGCCTGACTGGAGATGTTGCTTTCGTCCAAGTCTACGAGTCCACATCAGGTCTTAGACCTGGAGAACCTGTGTACGGAACTGGGCTACCTCTCTCAGTGTCTCTTGGCCCCGGAATGATGGGAAAGATCTACGATGGTCTTCAAAGACATCTTGACATCATCGCAAAGAAATCTGGGGCCTTCATAGGACGCGGAGTTACAGCCCCTCAGATCCCCACGGACGAGTTATGGGATTTCACTCCGAGAGTGAAAGTGGGAGACGAAATATCCGGTGGCACGATTTTAGGCGTCGTTCCAGAAACAAATCTCATCGAGCACAGGGTACTCGCACCACCCGATTTTCCCAAGAGCAGAGTCACGGATGTTGTAAAGCAAGGCAAGTACAAGGTGGAAGATGTGGTGGTGACTGCGGAAGCAAATGGAGAGAAAAAAGAGCTTAAAATGTACCATCGCTGGCCAGTCAGGATTCCGAGACCCATCATCGACAGGTTCGATCCGGAAATTCCGCTGATAACTGGGCAGAGAGTCATCGACACCTACTTCCCGATCGCGAAAGGAGGAACCGGAGCTATCCCTGGGGGCTTTGGAACGGGAAAAACAGTCGCGCTCCACCAAGTTGCTACATGGGCAGACGCGAAGGTTGTCTTCCATGTTGGTTGCGGCGAACGCGGCAATGAAATGACCGAAGTGCTGGTCAAGTTCCCCGAGCTCAAGGATCCCTCGACAGGACGTCCTCTAATGGAGAGGACCATTCTAGTTGCTAACACGAGCAACATGCCGGTAGCGGCAAGGGAAGCAAGCATCTACACTGGAGTCACAATGGCAGAATATTACAGAGACATGGGCTACGATACGGTGCTAGTTGCTGACTCGACTTCGAGATGGGCGGAGGCGCTGCGAGAAATTTCAGGGCGTCTCGAGGAAATGCCTGCAGAAGAAGGCTACCCGTCATATCTTGCTTCGCGCCTCGCAGAGTTCTATGAGCGCGCAGGGCGAGTTAGAGCGCAGGGATCACCTGAGAGAAATGGATCTGTCACAATCATTGGAGCAGTGTCTCCGACTGGCGCAGATTTCACAGAACCAGTCACGACTCACACAATCAGGTTCATCAAAGTTTTCTGGGCCCTTGACACGGCACTTGCTTATTCTAGACACTACCCTTCAATCAACTGGATGACCTCCTATTCTGGCTACGTCGACACAGTGGCAAAGTGGTGGCTGGTAAACGTATCCAAAGACTGGGCCTCCCTCCGTGCAGAGACTTATGAAATCCTTCAAAGAGAAGACACACTCAAAGAAATCGTGAGATTGCTCGGTCCCGAGTCGCTGCCAGACGAGGAAAAACTTATCCTCGAAGTGGCTAGGATGATCAAGATTGGATATCTTCAACAAAGCGCTTACGATGCCGTGGACACATACTGCAGTCCAGTCAAGCAGATAAAACTCATGACATTACTCACACAGTTCCACCATGAGGCGCTCAACACCTTGAAGAGTGGTGCCACTTTAGCGCAAATCAGGGGAATGAAAATAATTCCGAGGATGCTTAGGGCAAAGTTCGATGTGAAGGAGACAGAGCTTGACAAACTGGACGCGATTGCTGGAGAGATGAAAGAGGAATTCAAAGCATTGATCGCACAGGAGGTTGCCGCAGTTGCCAAGTAACACTATTGGTGGAGTGGAATACACTCGGGTCGCGGAGATACGCGGGCCGCTGATCGTGGTAGAGGGAGTGACGCGCGCCGCTTTCGACGAGCTCGTTGAGATTGAGACCGCGGAAGGGAAGAAGCTCGGGCGAGTTCTCGAAGTCGGTGGGGGAAGAGCAGTTGTCCAGGTGTTCGAGGGAACTTCAGGTCTTTCAACAACAGGTACAAGGAGCCGCTTTACTGGCAAGACCATGGAGATCCCTGTCTCCAACGAGCTGCTCGGACGCGTCTTTGACGGTCTCGGAAGACCGATCGATGGATTGCCTCCACCTGTCGGCGAAGATTTTCGTGATGTGAACGGTGCGCCAATCAATCCAGAACAGAGGGATTATCCTGAGGACTTTATCCAGACTGGAGTCTCTGTCGTTGATGCGATGATGACTCTCGTCAGGGGGCAGAAGCTTCCTATCTTCTCTGGCGCCGGCATGCCACACAACCAGCTTGCAGCACAGATCGCAAGACAAGCAACTGTCCTTGGAGAATCTGAAGAATTTGCCGTGATCTTCGCGGCAATTGGGGTACAGCACAGCGAAGCAGCGTTTTTCAGGCGCACTCTGGAAGAGAGCGGCGCGATCAGGAGAAGCGCGCTTTTCCTGAACCTCGCGGACGACCCGGCAATCGAAAGGACAATCACTCCGAGAGTTGCCTTAACTGCCGCAGAGTACCTCGCATTCGATCTCGGTTATCAGGTGCTTGCGATCATCACAGATATGACAAACTATGCAGAGTCTCTCCGTGAAATCAGTGCTGCGCGAGAAGAAGTCCCTGGGAGGAAGGGATACCCAGGCTACCTCTACACCGACCTTGCGACGATATATGAGCGCGCGGGCAAGATCAAGGGGAAGAAAGGCTCGGTCACTCAGATGCCTATTCTCTCGATGCCATCTGATGACATTACACATCCAATACCTGACCTCACGGGATACATCACTGAAGGCCAGATAGTGCTCGGGAGAGAACTCTTCCGCAAGGGAATCTACCCTCCAGTCAACGTGCTTTCTAGCCTTTCAAGGCTTCAGAAAGATGGCATCGGCGAGGGCAAGACGCGAATAGACCATGCAGAAGTTCAGAACCAGCTATACGACGCTTATTCAAGGGCGCAGGAACTCAGGTCTCTTGCTGAAATCGTTGGCAAAGCAGGACTCTCGGGAGTTGATGCTCAGTACTTGAGTTTCGGCGACCTCTTCGAACAAAATTTCCTCAAACAGTCACCAGATGAGAACAGAACTATAGAGGATACTCTTAGTCTTGCGTGGAGAACGCTGTCAGAACTCCCCGAAAGCGAATTGACAAAGATCCGTCTGGAATACGTCCAAAAGTACTACGGTAAGAATCCGCAAAAGGCCTAAGGGAAGTAAAGATGTCTGTCGCGTCTTCTGGCAAAGTGCTTCCAACCAAGATCGGGCTCATCCAGACCAAGAGGAGCCTTCGCACCTCGAGGAAAGTGTACAAGATACTCGAGGACAAGCGCGAGGTTCTTCTCAAGAGGCTTGATGAAATGATCAACGAGGCGCAAAAGTCTCGCGAAGATATGTGGACGCCCCTCTCCGAAGCGTATAGAGCACTTTATGATTCGTACCTCACGCTTGGGCCGGCGAAGCTTGAATCCATAGGGTCGAGCACCCCTCCGACATTGGATGTTGCAGTCAACGAGAGGACGATCGTTTCGGTGAGCGTTCCGACTATGGAGATCTCGCAGAAGAACGTCGGACTTACCTATGGATTTGCTGACACAAACACTTCGCTTGACACCGCAACGCGAATGATGCGGGAAGTACTGCCTGGCATACTCAAGGCGGCCGAGGTCGAAAACGCGATCTTCCGCCTTGCGACCGAGCTTGAAAAGACACAGAGGCTATTGAATGCTCTTGAGTACATAATCATTCCCGGCTATCAAGGCACGATCAAGTTCATCTCCGCGACGCTTGAAGAAAGAGAAAGGGAGGAGTTTGTGAGACTCAAGCATGT